>CABMPA010000006.1 GCA_902388315.1 uncultured Megasphaera sp.
GGAATTTCTTGTCCTCGGCAACACATCGTTGCTTGAACAGCTATTATCGGGCCCTTCGGAACGAAACGGTGACGAGCCGTTCTCTTCGCCTGCAAACTGCGGAATTGGCTTGCAGCCTGATTCCAGCGGCCTTACGGAATGAGCCGGTCTTCCTCATTATCGATGATACGACGGTGCCGAAGTTCGGCAAGAAGTTCGATGCTGTTTCCTTGCTGCATGACCATGCCTGCCATACGGGCCGACCCTATGTGAACGGCCATTGCTTTGTCATTTTGACGCTGAGCGTCCCGGTCCTGAGCCAGCGCGAAGGGAAAGCTCCGCTCATCCGTTATTTGGCGGTCCGGTAGGGTATCGGATGTAGACGAAAGAGAGGACTAAACTCGAGTTAGCCGGTGATCTCATCGCGGAGGTAATGCTCTTACTGAAAAGCCGGCAGGTACTGCTTTGATAGTTGGTATGCCAAGAGTTCGCTGATAGAGCGTGTTTTTCAGTATCCCCAACTGGATATCATCTGTAATATCCGCAATGATTCGGCGATGTATGAATTACCGCCATTGCCCAACGGCAAGCCGGGACGCCCGAAAAAACGAGAAAAACGGATTCATCTGGCTCCCGGCGGCTTTTCTTCAGTACCTTGGCCCCTAGTGATTTGCATATGAGCTGCGCCTGACAGGAACGGGAGATAGACCAATTACTATGACCAGAAGATCTTCTGGTCGCTGAGTGCCTACCGGATTCGCCGTCAAAATGGCATTGAACATATGGTGAATCTGGTAACCCTCGTTCACAGCAGCCTGAAAATGCTGCCGTATCTGGATAATCATTTCGCAAAGTACCAAAACGCCAGTCTGCAAGAGCTGCGAAGCTATATAAGCTGGCAAATACAGGTGAAATATTTTTGGGCACTTTGGTCTCTAAGGCCCAAACCGCAAAAAATTCAACGGACTTAGTTCAGGCCTTGTGTAAACTAGCTTCGGAAACTACCGAGGCGGCGTAAAAGTTGTAAAGTGCTGTTTTAATCATTCAACTCATCTCCTTCAAAAACGATTAGAATACGATGCAGTCATAAAAAGCCATTCATAACAAGCTGTTCTTTTTTATACGGGCATGTCAAGTAAACAAACCATCGAAATTTTTATTTCCATGAAAGAATGTATTAATATAATTGCACCAAATAATACAGTGCGATTTATAGTAATCCCACCATACTCCAATTAATTCCATTGTTCTATTGATTGTAAAACCTTGAGAAAACCAATGATAAAGAAATTGTCCAATATAAATATCAATACCTAAAATCACGGGAAGCACAATATAAAAAAAATGATTTCTTCTAATAACAAAACGATTGGCCGAGAACAATAGACTCCCCGCTACTAACGGAGTAACAAGAAAAATGAGTCCTAAGAGTACATCAATAGCAATCATCATAACAAGCATAGTAATCGCATTTTCAAATAGTACAGGTAACTTTATATAGCTTATAACCACTCCTAAGAACACAAGAACTAAAAGTCCAACACCACCCATTCCGCCTAGAATCTTTCCTATCAGCTCGGATATATTGACTGCATGATAGCTTAAATAATAATAGGTAAACCGAACTATCGTCCATAGTGTAAAACCAGTAACACAAAGATTAACAAGGTCTAATATTCCCCCACAAAAATAATTAAAGACCATATTTAAAAGTCCAGCAATGATTTCATTCTTTTGTCCTAAAACATCAGTAATAACATAATCAACGCCAAAATTCCACAACCAGTTGACGATATATGCCCCAATAATAATGAGCCCATTCCAAAGCAAAAGCCCGCCCCAGTCTTTAGTTTCCTTCCACATAAATACATCTCCTCATGATAACGAAAATACATTTTATACATTAAAAGTTTATATTTTCTATCATTAAAGAGCATAATCAAAAATTTTAATTTCTGTAATTTTCCCGTTTCTAGTTGTAAAGACAATCCATTTGCCGTCTTCATGATACGAAATAATACCTCTGTCATTCTTAAACGGTGTGCCATAAAGCTGCGTAATTACATCGGCATCCATCCCCACCGTAATTCCTGCCGGCGTACTAAATCCATTATTCGCCATGACAAATATACCAGTAACAGTATTACTATTAGCATCAAATTCAATGCGAAGGGATGAACCATAGGTGTACTCATAATAGTTCCCGTCAGTTCCAGGCCGTACGCCAGAATCTTTATCTGGTTCGCCGTAAAGGCTCTTTACGTAATCGGCAGATGAACCAACAGTAATACCTCCTAAAGAAAACTCAGAATCCGGAATCGATGCAAAAGCCGTCGTTCCCACTATCATACATACCATTGTTAAGGTAGTACAAATCCATTTTTTCAACATATAACACACCTCTGTTCATTTTTTAACAAAAACACGTTCTTATTTTAATAACAATTAAATTATACCATAAAAGATTATCTTTTGTGACATAAGTTCCAAAGAAATAAGGGACCGTGCATGATAGTGAAAACCATCATGCACGGTCCCTTTAAGTCATTAGTGGGAATCTGTATTCATTTTACTTTTTCTCTGCATCGCGGCTAGCAGTAATATCGAAGGGAATCCGTTGTTCCCTAATGGCTTTTTTAATGAAGACATTAACTGCCGTGGACATGCTCATGCCGATAGAATCGCAGAACATGTCGAAGTCTTTTTTCAACTTCGTGTCGATACGAATGCAAAGCGCTGTCTGTGCCATGATATCCCCCCTACTTTTATCCATTCAGACGTTCCAAGATTTGCTTAATTTGTGCCTTCATTTCTTCATTTTCTTTTTCCGTTTTCTGGTTAGCTTTTTCTAAGGCATTAATCTGTTCGGACTGTTTCTGAATAGTCTGTGCCATTTCAGCCTTGCTGACACCGTTATATACGGAGCCCTGACCCAGTTTGAAGGAGACGCCGGCATTAAAGCCCGGGTCACCGTTGCCAAGGGAAATACCCATGTTGACCATCGTGTTGGCGTTCGGCTGGTAGAAGGCACCGACAGCAGCTGCATTGGCGTTATGGTAATGGCCATAGCCGACGGCGAAGCTTGCTTTATCAGCCGGGTCGAATTCCAACGGATGGAGGGCTGCCAAAGCATTGCTGCCGGCTGCGGCTCTGTTGATGTTCGTATCCAGACGGCTGTAAGCGTTATTCATGTCGCGGTAAATCTGCTGCGTATTGGCAGCGGTGAGACCATTGACGTAGCCAACATTAGCTGCACTGTTCGGGTCGCTGGCATCGCTGATGACACCGGTGATGACGCGGCCCTTCGTGTTGCCATTGGCATCCTTGCCACTGACATCGATCTTGGTGGCCGTGCTGTTGCCGCCAATCTGGATGGTATCGCCAGCCGTATTGGTGTGAATGAGGTCACTCGTCGTCTTGAGACCCGTATCCAAGCTGGACAAGTTCTGGCCAACCGTGTTGCCGCTCTTGATGTAGGAGCCATCTTTTTCGACATGGACTTCGTTGTAGAGCGTACCGCCGGAAATCAGGCCTTTATTGCCGGATTCGACTTTGCCATTGCCTTCGACGTTGACAGCATACTTCGTCGAGGTCGTATCAGTACCTTCAGTCTTCGTGACCTTTGTATTGGTACCAGCGACGACTTCAACAGCATCCTTGGCGATGTTATGGATGACCGTCTTACCCTGATTGCTGATATTGTCAAGGTCTTTACCAGCTTTACCATCAAGGCCTTTCGTGATATCGGTTACCTTGCTGTCGACCTCAGTCTTGCTGTAGGTTTCATCCTTGGTATAGACATCCGACTTATTGGCTTTGGTGTCCAGCTTTTCGTCAACGTAGGATTTATCGGCTTTCTTGTTAAGTTCCTGATCTACATAGGATTTATCTGCCTTGCCATCAAGAGCTTGTGCAACAGCGTCGCTGGTAACTAACTGTTTGTTGCCCTTTTCTACCTTGTCAGTACCAATAGCCGAAGCCCAAGCATTCTTATTCTTGGTAATTTCATCAGTCAATGCCTTGTTACCTTTAGCATCTTTCAGATTTTCACCGATATTGGAGGCATCCACATTAGCCTTGTTGTTCAGGCCATTAGCACCATCCGTCAGATCTTTCTTAGCGTCATTGACGATATTCTGGACATCGTTGATGTTCGCAGCATTGCCCTTGTTCTGGTCAGTAACCGTGTATTTGCCGTTACTATCTGCCGTGATGCCATCTTTGATGTTGGTAATCTGCTTCCCACCGCTGTTGATGCCATCCTTGGTTATGGACGGGCCGTTGACCGTCTTGGTCTTGCCATCTTCCGTGACGGTCGTCTTGATGGTCAGGCCAGAAGCATCCAGTGTGGTGCTGCTATCTCTATCGCCGAAGCGTACCGAACCCTTATCTGTGAGATTGAGATTCTTGTTGAGCTTCAAGTACATCGTAGCATTGCCATCTTCACCAGCAGCACTCGAGACTACCGCGATATTGTCGGAAGTCCAATTCTTTTCATCGTACTTCTTATCGTTTTTGTTGAACGTCGTGCCGCTAAGTTTCAGCTGATGATTCAGTTTGACGTTCGCAGCGTTACCCGTATCACCGGCATACTTCATGCCGTCATCAAGGGTAGCAACGGTATGCTTATCAGTGGAGTTATCCTTATCACCATAGACGATGCGGGTGATACCGTCTTTGCCATCCTTGCCGTCAACACCGGCAGCTCCTGTTTCAGTCTTGATGATGGTAGTGGTAAAGCCATCTTTACCATCCTGACCTTTCGGGCCGACAAGACCGATGGAACCGGCATTGCCGTCCTTGCCGTCATGACCGATGACAATATCGTCCATGCCACCATGGAGGGCATCGTAGACTTTGCCACCAGTTACTAACTGGCCGTTGTCTTTTGCAACACTGCCAGTACCGATAGCCGTGCCCCAGGCATCTTCGTTGGCTTTGATTGCATCAGCCGCAGCGGCGGAAGTACCATCGGCTCCCTTCAGATTGGCCCCGATGTTGGAGGCATCCACGTTGGCCTTACCTGCCAGTTTCGTGTCGGTTTCGGTGTTGCTCCCGGAAATGGCACTGTCAATGGCATCCTTCACGGTGCCGCCGGATACCAGATCCGTGTTACCTTTTTCCACTTTCCCGTCATTCTTGGCGGATACGGTATAGGTCTTGTTCCCGGAGTTATCTACGGATTCATCCACCTTCACCCGGTCCCCGGCTGCTACCTTCACGGCATCTTTCGACAGGTCCTTGATGACCTTCTGCCCTTCCTCAGTGATGTTCGACAGATTGGTCAGCTTCGTGATGTTTTCCGTATTGGTCGAGATGTTCGTCGTGTTCGTACTGATATTATCGGCATTGGTCTTGACCTGCGTATCCAAGGCAGTCAGGTTCTGGCCAGTCGTGTCGGCATCAGAAATATAGTTCAGCTTCTGTCCTTCGGCTACAACCGGTTTGTTGTACTCATAAACCGTCTTGCCGGTTACCAGCTGACCATTATCTTTGGCAACTTTGCCAGTACCGATAGCCGTACCCCATGCGTTTTCATTCTTCGTGATATCATCTGTAGAAGCAGCCGTCGTGCCATCATTGCTTTTCAGGTTGGCCCCGATGTTGGATGCATCCGTCTTAGTATAGTCTTTCAGCTGTTTCATGACGACCACATCATGGTCATCTTTACCTTCGGCGACTTTGACGAGGCGGTTGTAGGCTGCTTCCTTGTACGTATTCTCAGTTACAGACTCCGGAGCCTGCGTATAGTCATTAGTCGTGCCATCGGCATTGGTCTTGCCGTCCGTACGCGATTTCCAGTTGATGGTATAGCCGGAGACATCGCCTACGTCATGGCCAAACGCAATGGTGTTTGCTTCATCCGTCGTCGCCTGATAGCCGATGGCCGTACCATTGGCCGTGGTGACGACTGCCTGATGGCCAGCAGCCAGAGCACCTGTTGCGTCCGCGCCAGTAGAACCGCCAGCAATGCCTACCGAAGAACTGCCACGCACCGCGCTGTCGTAGACCACCTTACCATTATCATAGTCTCGTCCTAAGCCGCCAATAGCGGTAGCATTCGCTCCCAATACGTAATTATTGGAACCGCCGAGGACAGCTGACTGCTGACCAATGGCGGCATTCATGATACCGCCACCAGCTGTAGAAGCAATACCTGCTGCGGTATTATCACGTCCGCCGAATACAGAGGACTGATTCCCGATAGCATCGTTATTGTCGCCGCCTGCAACCACAGAGGAAGCACCGGCAGCAACATTATCCAGGCCACCGACAACGACACTACTCTTGCCGGATGCCAGGCCCTTGCCAGCACCGAGGATGACAGAATTTGCATCAGTAGCACCATACTGCTTCGTAGCATCTCTGTCTTCTACAAAGCCGCCGATGATCATACCTTTTGCTTCGTTATCATCGTTATAACCAGTGCCAAGGTTGTGTTTCAGGCTGATGGTATTGCCATTCGTCTTATCGATGTCGATGCCCCAGCCGGCATTGACGGACAGAGAATTAGACAAATCGGTTTTCTGCTGTTTCAGGGCGGAATAGACCGTGCCGCCGGTGACGAGGTCAGTGTTGTTTTCCACTACCGAACCATCATCTTTGACATCAATGGCTCCATCACTTCCCGTCGCAGATAAATGGTTGCCAAGCTTGACGCTGATTCCATTGGTATCTACCTTGATACCTGTACCGGCCTTTGCGGAAATTTTCTTGTTTGTAAGATCAATGCCATTGCCTGCCGTATAGGTCACATCAGAGATTTTATCCGTCAACTGCTTAACATTGACAGCATCCGTAGGCGCAGTACCCGCTTTTACATTAGAGATGGTCGTGCCCTCTTTGCCAGCCAGAGTAATCTTTGTATTATCAACTACATCATTCGAGGAGTCATACTGGACCGCACGACCGACCTGTTTGTCCAGGTTTGTCAAGTTCTGTGCCGTAGTATTCGCGGTTTTGATATAGGTACCATCTGACGCAGGACGTACTTCTTTATAGACCGTATTGCCGGTCACAAGCTGTTTGGAGCCGTTAGTATCTGCATCGGCAACTGTTGCGTCAGAATTCGCGATCTTGCCTGTGCCAAGAGCCTGGCCCCAGTCATTTTCATTGGCAATCCTTTCCGCTTTCTTTTCATCGTCCGTTTTGGCAGCATCAGTGTAGTTTGTGAAATTCTGACCTACATTGCCGGCACTGACGTCTGCTTTGCCACTGATATCGACAGTCTGACCACTGCCTCCAGACAACTTAGCATTCTGGATGGCATCATAGACAGTACCGCCTGTTACAAGGTCGCCATCGCCAGATTTAACTTGACCTGTCTTGATATTGACGGCATAGGCTGTGGCATTTGTATCCGGGTTAGAAGTAACATACGTGTGTTCGCCATCGACAACCTTGACGGCTTCTTTAGCTAAATTACGGATGACGGTCTTACCATTATCTGTAATATTGTCCATGGCCACATTGGCTTTGCCCTGCATAGCCGTATACACCGTGTTGCCAGTAACTAATTGATCGTTATCCTTTGCAATGGCACCCGTACCTAAAGCCTGGCCCCAGGCCGATTCATTAGCTGTCTTTTCTGTATCAGAAGCTGCCGTCATGACAGGTAATCCCGTCTTGGAATCTGTAATGGTATTGCCGGAACCATCTTTTTTGACCACCTGCAATTTACTGCCAATATTATCAGCAGCTACATTAGCCTTTGTATTATCAGCAGTTGTCACCTGTTCCATCGTTACAGCATCATGGCTATTGATGCCGTCAGCGATTTTGACCAGACGGTTATAATATGATGAATCATAATAATTTGTAGTAATAACAGGAGGCACATCATACTCATAATGCGTTCCATCTGCATTAGTATGATGATAAACACCCAAAGCGTCCGGTTGCTCTTCTACCCATTTTACAGTATAGCCAGAAACATCGCCTTTATCATGGCCAAAGGAAATGGTGCCTGGCTGATTGGCCGTCGCCTGATAACCTAATGCTGTCGAAATGTTCGTATACTCGGGCCTTTTACTACCATTTGGAGCTATCTTGACGGTCCTCTGCACGCCTTCATTGGTAACGACTGAGCCATTGCCCATCGCCAAAGCGTAGAAAGCAAGGTTACCTGTCGACCCGCCAGCAATGCCGGTCGACTGTATTCCTTGGACAACGCCATTAGAGCCGCCTACTAATGTCGAATCTGCACCCAAAGCAGTATTTTGGAAGCCACCGACTACGGTGGAACATTCATCATAATAGGAATTATCTCCATCGTGACGATAATTTCCGTCGCCAACAAGGGAAGCAGCGACATTACTATTACCACCCGCTACCAATGTGCCATATGTACCCGTGTTATTCATCGAGCCGCCAACAATGGTAGCATCAGTTCCCCGAGCCGTATTCTCCTTACCACCGACTACCTGAGCGTTCTTACCGGGAGTTTTATTATCTTCACCATTCAAGGCCCACGAAGTACTAGGAATGGCAATTCCAAAGGTAAATCCCATCAAAGCAGTTAACACCATAGCTGTCAATTTTCGTCCGGTGCGATGTCCCCCCCCAGAGTACTTCCCGTGGTACTCTTGCAGTGACTTTTGGCTAGTTCCGATACGACGACGTAGCAATGTCTTGTTTTACTGTAAATAACCTTAAATATTTTGTTCATGACTTTGCGCATCCTTTGCTTATAATGATTTCACCATATATATTATGTAAGATTTTTTCGATGCACCTTCTTTCATTATTTTGCATTTTTATGTAAATAATATGTGCATTTTGTGACATCATTATAGCACTTATTTTTCTTATTTAAAGGCTTCATTGTGCTGTTTAATCGTCATTCGCAGTTGTTATTGTTTCCGTTTGTCACTATATTTTTATTCATTTTATTGTAAATAATTAATATTTAGTATTAACAATATATTAATAAAATATTACAGAAAAAATTTTGTAAAAAAAGAGCATTTTATGAACCTCTCATCAGAGAGTCTCATAAAATGCTCTTTCTTTTGAATATAAGTGCCCTGCATAAGTGCCCTGCTGGAAATCAGGAAAGAAAGAGTCTTAACGAAGAAAAAACAGACCTAACTTTTAGGGGTTGCTTTGGGCGCAAAAATATAACATGGGGCCGGGACTCCGGCAAGGGTAAAGTGTACAGCGAGCTGCCCTTGCCTGCATCCCAGCCCCATGTTTTTTGTTGCGCGTAAAAGCAAGAACCAAGTGGTTCTGGAAAAGATTTCACCCAAAGGAGCGAATGACCATGAAAACCAATGAACGCGCAAAATACACTTACTTAACGTTACAGTTACTGCCGACCGAGAAAGAACGCGAAGCGTTGCAAACGACCTGGAACAACTACAAAGAAGCCTGCAATACTTTTTCACGGACCAAGTATTGGAAACTGGCAAGAGAAAAGCATATGGATGTTTCTGCCTGCAAAAAAGAATACCTGAAATCAGCCCGCGCATTAGCTCAAAGATTGCTTCATGGTGTTTACGAAATTAGCATCAGACACACAGTGAAAATGGCCTATAAACGCCAAGAATCTGATAAAAAATTAGCGTTGATTGTCTTCGGTGAGTACGACGAAAAGAATGTTAAACATCTTACCATTCCATACTTGCGCAAACCAACTTTCAACATAGATTTCGCCAAGAAAATATGCTGCTTAGATTTGGTAGACGGTTTCCAACATATAGCCTTTACTCTCCCTGAAGGGATACCGGAACCGCCCGCGTCCTGGGAAGCCATTGAAGTTTACTTGCAGCCAATCTACGGAACCTGGTACTTGACATTGATGTTCCCAAATCCGACAGCTAACATGGACGTCAGCCTGGATACCAACATCGTTGGTATTGACCGCGGGGAAATCAATATTGCCACGACTTACTCACTGGACAAAGGCGCCAAACGGTATAGCGCAGAGGATTACTCTCTCCCTTGTGAGGGTGGCACGAAAGACGATCACCACAAGAATCTTTTTGCAAAAGATGTCATTGTCGCAAAGGAAATTGTAGAGAGAGAATCTCCCGATACGATATTCATTTTAGAAGATCTGCATTTCAATAAATTGCGAAAAGGATGGTCCTATCGTAATTTCAGTGACGCGTTCATCTACCTTGCGGCCTTGCGCCATCAATGCGTATTCTTCTGCGACCCGCGCAACACCAGCCGGACCTGTCCCAAATGTGGCGAAGTCACGAATACAAAACGCAATCGCGATGAACACCGATTCATCTGTCGTAGTTGTGGTTACGGCGAAAAAGAAATCGTCAATGATGATGAAAATGCGGCCGAAAACATTTACCTTCGCGGCCGAAAAGAACTTTTAAAAGATGATTGCTGAGTAAGGTTAAGAATGAGTTGAACCATGCTACACATGCACATGTGTATGTGTAGCATAAGCTACGCTTTTATCAAAAATCTTAGGTTTTGAGATGACCCAAAATATGATATAATAATGGCATCCATTGAGTATCATAACTCTTACTCATAACGATGACTTGGAAACGAGGTCCTACCCATGAAATACGGCTATGCTCGTGTCTCAGCATTGATTCAGCTGAAAGGAAATTCGTTGGAAGAGCAACAGCAAGAATTGATTCATGCCGGTGTTGCTAAAGAAAATATCATCTGTGAACAATACTCCGGGAAGACGACGGCCCGGCCTAAATTTGAAACCTTACTTCGGAAACTGGCGCCAGGTGACGAGCTGGTGTGCTGCAAGCTCGACCGGTTCGCCCGGAACGCGGAAGACGGCTTGCGGACAGTCCGCCAGCTCTCCGACAGAGGCATCGTCGTCAACATTTTGAATATCGGCCGAATCGACAATTCAGCCGTCGGAAAACTGACGCTGACCCTCATGTTGGCCTTCGCCGAATTTGAACGATCCATGATTCTGGAACGGACTGCTGCCGGGAAGGCGGTAGCAAAAACCAAGGCCGGATATCGAGAAGGACGGCCGCCTTATAAAAAAGCAGCCATCGATAATGCCATGGAGCTATTGAAGACTCATACCTACAAAGAAGTCGTGGAAATTACGGGCATAAGCCGGGCTACATTGGCCCGATACAAGCAAAGATATGAACTCCGGGTCACCGCCGTAACGCCCTGCTCAAATCAGATTCTAAAAGTCACATTCTCGAACGGAGAAACGCGCTGGTTCGACACCAAGAAACTGAAAGGGTCCGCTTTTGCCCCATTGAAAGATAAGGCCGTTTTCGAGAAGCCTGTCATTTTTCACGGCATCATTACTTGGGCCGACGGAACTATTGATGTGGCTCCAGAAACGGTCTATATGGAAAGCCAATGTGACGAAGCATCGGTCTGACAAATATCATAAAAATGAAGTAGGCGTAAATAACCGGAAAGGGACTGTTGCAAGAAGGCATATGCCATCATGCAAAGTCCTTTTTTTGCTTGACATTCAGCCCCAAACGATCGTACGATCAGACTATAGTGAGGTCCAAAAACAGTGGGCCTTTTAGTCAGAGATCGGCCAACAATCAATATATCGACTTTGCTATAGGGAATTCCAAGACGGACAAATGCGCACTTACCCATTCGGCTGCGAATGGTGTGCGCTTCCGCCCGGCGGAAGGGGTGCCGCGACTTGTCGCGGAAGCCTTACGGCTTGGGCCCTAAAGGCCCTCTCAATCAGAAAGGAGTTATCACTCATGGCCCATTTCCACCTCTCAATGAAGGTCCAGCCACGCCAAAAAGATGGCAGAAAATTATCGTCCAAATTGCATTACGATTACATTGCTCGACAAGACAAATATGCTCACTTAAAGGGTCGTCAAGAAGACTTTGTCCTTGCGGAAAGTGGCAATCTTCCGGCCTGGGCTCACGGCAATGCCGGCACGTTTTGGAAGGAGGCTGAGGACCATCGCAGCCCGAGCGGGACAGCTTACCGTGAGATTGAATTAGGGCTCCAGGAAGAGCTGTCGCTAGAAGATAATGTGGCCTTAGTGAAGGGGTTCATGGAAGAGTTCCACATCGACCGCTATGCTTATACGTTTGCAGTACACAGTAAGGACTCGACACTGGAACAAGGGCACACCAACATCCACGCGCATCTCATGTTCTGCGAAAAAATTCAGGAAGCTGACCGGCCGCTGGGGCCGGATAAATTCTTCCAGCGTTACCGGGAAACGGCTAGCGGCGAGAAGACCGGCGGCTATCTGAGCAGCCGGGAATTCAAGTCAAAGTCAGTACTCCGCACCATACGCAAGCGCTGGGCCGAACGGGTCAACGAGATGTTCCGGGAGCGCGGCATCGACGCCGAAATCACGGAAAAAAATAACGCCGACCGCTACGACGAACTCGTCGAGCAGGGGCGTTTTGACGAAGCCGAACTGGTGAATCGGACGGCTGCTCCCCACCTCGGAAGAGCCTACCGGAACGACGCCATTATGGAAAAACTGCGGGATATGGAAGACGAGGAAATGAAACGCGATAACTTCGCCCTCAACGACGTAGACCCCGATACTTCCGACGAAGCCGAACAGGCCGAAACAGAAGAAAGAGTGAAGGCCTTTGCGGAAAAATCCAAACAGGAACAGATGCTGATGCTCTTCGTGAATGACCTGCAAATCCGCCGCCTGGCAAGAGTCATCCAGATGGACCGACTCAAACAAAAAAAGGCGGAAGAAGTAAGAAAAACCGAAGGAAAGGAAGTCAGCGATCCTCTCATCATCACTGCCGGCGATTTGAATCTACGTATGCAAGACGAAGAGCTCCGGTTGCAACAGATTGTCGACGATGCTAGGGAAACATACCGCCAGGCCCGCTGTGAAGTGTGGGAAGAAAAACCGCTACAGGACGAAGCGATCGCCCGCGTCCTGGGCGAAGATTGGCGCAAAGAAAAACAGCGTCTCCTGGGGCTCCAGGGAACGCTGAAAGCCATCGGGAGACACCTGTATGACAAGCGGACCCCGGACGAGGAAAAGGCCTACCGGAAACGGAACAGCCGTGTACGAACAGCCTATAATGACTGTCGGAAAAAGATGGCCCAATGGGACAAACTCCAAGACGAAAAACAAAGCGACATCGACGCAATTTATAAAGCTTTAAAAGCGAAAAACGACGCCAACCGAAAAGCTTCCAACCTGGCCTACGGCGACTTGAAGGGCAAGGAAAAACAGCTCCGCGCCTTCCACGATAAACGTCTCCAATTAGAAAAGAATTACGCACCAGACCAAATCCTGTTTGCCGAGAAACTGGCCCGAAAAGTCCAGCCCTACTGCAAGGTCCTCGGCCGCCAGCCGTTGAAGGACTTGATGCATGGTCCCTATCAGGGAAAAGAATATTATTTAACCGGGGAAATACGTTTCGATTCCGAAAAGCGGGAATGGACGTGCCTGGCAATTCGTACCGGCGACGATATGAATCAGGGCAAAGCTCCGCTGTATAAAGTGCGATTGCATGAAGAAGGGCCGAAGCAGGACGTTACCATTTTTGAAGTAACCCCGACGAAGGAACGGATTGCCATGTATAAGGAACTCCACACGGATCGGCCGCGCTGCCAAAGCGGAAAATTCCGTGCCAAAGCCCATCACGCTAAAGGCCTTGAAAAGTCATTCAAAGGAGCCTCTCCGATACCGCCGCGGCCCATCGCCAAGGCGGCCGTCCAGAAGTTGAATGACCTCATGGACGAAGCCATGAAAAGCGAAACAGGACGCATCGCCATCCATTGGCAGGATAACGAACGCCATTACATCAAGAAAACAAAAATGGAAAAGATAGAAGAAGAACTTTATAAGGGACGGTCATTATAATTCAATGTCCGGCAGATCCATGACGACTTCGCGGGCCAGGGTTTCCTGGCCCGTTTTTTCATTGATGACCTTCAGGTAGTAGCGGTCGTTGAGGTCGTAATTCTTCTTCTGCAAATCAAAGGACAAGACGACGATACGGTCACCGGGAGCGGCAGCCTTACTTTCCGCCCGGTACAGGACTTCGTTGGAAATGATTTCACCACTGCCCGTTTCAAAGCGTATCCGATAAGTGACGGGCTTGACGACGTCACTGATGGCTTGTTCCTGGTAGAAGCTGAATTTGACGTGGAAAGCCGTGATTTTCCGAATATCGTTGATGAGGGCCAGGCCGACGTCTTCCGTATCGACGAGACCTTTCCGCGTGCTGATGAAAAGGCACGGTACCAGCAGTTCCTGCGGGGACGAGCCGCCGTGTACATAGTTCATGCCACCATGGCATTTAAAGACACTCATGCCCTTGGCCAGGACGATAGAACGCGTGTCTTCATTGCCCAGGCTCTTCCCTAAGGGAATGGAGTAAATTCCTTCTCGGTCCACCGGCTGGTCCGTCAACAGGAACCGGCGGTCAGTCATCCAGGTCTTTCCGGCTTCGACCGTGTCCAGTTTATCTGTCGGGTCGAGGGCCTTGCGGGTGTACAGGAAGCCGTGATCGGCCGTAATCAGGAAGCGATAGATATTGCCGCTCTTGGACAGGCGTTTGACCAGTCTGAAGAGTTCGTCAATCGTCTGATCTGCCGCTTGAAAGACGGAGTTCTCCGTTTTCGAGGCTTCGCCTGTCGCATCGATTCGGTTATGGTAGACGTAGATGACTTCTTTCCCAGCAGAAAAGCTTTTCAGTTCCGATACTTTCATGGCAATGAGTTCATCATAAAGAATTGCTGCCGAACGAGGATTCCCTTGCTGCAACAGTTTTTCCCGCTGCGCCGTCGATACACAGGGCTTGCCGTCGAGCAGAACCTTGGGCGTATCATCCCGGGTCAGTTCCAGCGTATTGTGAGGCAGCAGCTCGGCCATCCCCAACAGGGTAATAGACGGCAGCGGCGCCATGCGGACTTTCTCCTCGACCGAGCAATTTTCATCGTCACGGAACCGGGCAGCCAGCTCTTTGGCGGCTTCCATGCGAAAGGCATCGGAAATGAGGACGGCCACTTTCTCTTTGACAGACCGGACTTCATCTTGATAGAAATAGCGCTGACGCGGCACGATTTCCTGAAGGTAATCGCTGCCATAGGCTTCGTTCCACTGCAACAGCAGCGGTTCTAAGAAGGCGTTCTGGTAGAAGTTCTGGACCAGGGCCCGCAAAGTGTCGAACTGACCCGGATTTTCGCCATCCAAGGCGTCATAGGCCGTGAAGAAATGGCGGTACTCCGTATCGATCTGGTAATCGCTCTGGCAGTACGTTTCGGTCAATTCTTTCAAGGTTGTCCGCGGTTCGTAATCCTGCCGGGCCAAGAGCTTCTGCGCCGCCAGGAGCAGCGAGTATTCCGACCGGAAATGCTGGCCGAAATGAAGTTTCAGCCGTAAATCACACAGGGCTTCCAGGGACAGGCCGCCGACTTCCCCATTCGGGTCCAAGCCGACGAGGCGGTCATTGACCCATTGGATGAAGAGCTCATCGATGCAGGCAAAGGACGACGTATGGAGGAATAGTTCCAGCGGCAGCTTGCTCAAGACGTTCTTGGCGTCGAGCTGGCTGGCGGCCTTAGCCGATAAAGCGTCGTAGCGGTCCTGGTAGAGCACGTGGTTCATCATGTTGTCGAGAAGGACGTTGCAGTTGTTGACACGGCTCTGGACGCTGTCCTGGGCGTAAAGCTGCCAAGGTTTGGGCAGTTTGTCCAGGTCATCGCGGAAGGTCGTCACGGCGAAAAGGGCCAGGATGAGCGAGTCCAGGTCCGGTTCCGGCGCTTCATAGCCAAACCGTTCTTTGCACAGGTCCCAGAAAGGCGTTGCCAGGCCGAAGTCCTGAATCTGCTGCCAATGGACCCTCATGCCCGAATCACTGTCGGCAAAGAGACCGTAAAAGAGGTCGTCCACCGTGGTATTACGAGCCTGGACGAGGGTGCAGATAGCAACGCGGCAGAGCGTCTTTTCTTCCGCCGTGTACCAATCGAATTCCCGTGACCGTTCGAGGAAGTCCTCCCGGCGCCGGGCAGCTTCGGCCCGTACTTTCGCCGACGAGCGGCCGCCAGGGCCGAAGAAGAAGGGTTTCAGCCGTTCCATAGCCGGGCGCAGGCGCGACGGGATATGGGCGTCGGCCATGAAGTAAGACAACTGGTCGGCGTAAAACTCCTTGGAATAAAGCAGTGTGTCTTCCAGCACGTTCTGGCGCACGTCGGGCTTGGTAAAGGGCGCATAGATCAAGTACCGTCCTTCCGGGTCTTCGTGTTCCAGGCGCAGCTTGGCCCGGAAAGCATTGCGGCCAGTCAGGCGGAGAACGGTGACGTCGTCCGGAACCAGCGTGTCTACCGTGTCTTCAAAGTCCCCTTCCCCGTCATACCAGAAGACCAGGCGGTTATCTTCGCCAAAAAGGCTGTGTAATTTCTCTTTGATGTCCCTAAGGGTTAATGCTTCCATGTCGTTCCTTTCATGCGTTTATTTGAGCTTGGCCAAAATCGGATAGGTCACGCCTTCGCGGTCGGTCTGCATCTTTTCATAGTTGACCTTGACGCCGTCGTCGAGGTCCATGGTCAGCTGTTCGTTGGCCATGTGGTCTAAAATTTCATCATAGTCCTTGATTTCGGCCAGCTGCTTTTGCAGGTGGTCTTTTCGTTTTTCCAGCCGCGCTGCCCGGCGCTTGTCCGACAGGTTTTCCAGATTCATGTCGATGGCCCGCAATTCCGTTTCATACTTGCTCTGGACCTTGTGCAGGTAGAGCAGGACCCGGCCTTCCGTATCCTTGGTCCAGCGGTGGATGTAGACGAAAGCCTTGAACCCGTTTTCCTTGCCGCTGTCAAAAAGCCAGTAAATCGGCCGTTTCTGATAGGTCTTGCAGTGGTCCTTGTAGAAGTTCTTGAGGAAATAGTTGCGGAGTTTTTCCTTAGGCGTCGCGCCGCGTGTCCCCAGCGCATCCGTGAGGAATTCCAGGTTAGCCTCGAAGTTTTCCCGGCCAAAGGCCTTTTTCAGCCAGGCACAGATGAAGGACGGCAAGTCGTCGTCAAAGTATTCTTCGTCTGTAATGGGCACGACGTTGTCGTCGTCGGGAATGAAGGTCTGGTATTTGCCGGCATCCCATTCGCCGCCAGCATAGGCCAGGCCCGGCGTATCCAGGGAGTAGCGGCCGAAGAGGCAACCCACGGCATAGGACAAGAAGGACTTCATGACGTCTTCCTTGGTCAGGACGTAATTGCTGCCCTGAAGGTCGTCGGGAACGTCGTCTTTGCTGTCAAAAATCTGATGGACCGTCACGTCTTTAGGGGCCACATCCGGCGTCAATTCATCCTTTAAGCCGTAGATGTCGATGAAAATGCGGTTCAGCTCTTCTTCGTTTTCCTGGAGGATGTCAAAACGGTCTTCACAGACGGCCTTGAACTGTTCATACCGTTCGGCCAACGTCGGCTGTTTCGCCGTAATCAGGCCGGCCATATCCAAGGCAGACGGAACCAACAGCGGATGGGTCTGGAAATCCCACGACGTTTCAAAGGAATCCCAGTCGGCTTTTGAAATAGAAATATTTTCATTAACAATATCAAAGATTTGATTATTGCTCAAAATTTCTTGTTTAAATGGAATTCTAGCAACGTCTCCGGCTTGGACAACAACAGTGGGATTTTGTACTTGCAACATATAGTTAACAACATTAGAAGAAAGCAATCCTTGAATATTTTTGATATTGACTTCAGTATATAACCCTCCGCCAGTAGTATCACACAAAAAGCCAGCAGGATAATATCTGATGCAAAACGAATAACTGGTTAATCTCGTCCAAGATAGGCATTCTTTAAAAATATAATCTAAATTGTAGTTATGTGATCTAATTCGATTGTTTTTTATATCTTTAAATGTTCTAATAGATTCACCATCATTTTCCCAATTTACAACATAATTTATATTTCCATACCATTTCCTATAATCTCCGCCTTTTGCATAAGGAAACCAAACAAACATGGACTGTTTTGCATCTTGACGATTAGATATATTTATCCCAATTTTATAAAATCCTACTTCATGCCATAATCTTATAAATGCATCATTATTAGCAGTAGTCATTCCCTCTCTAGTAACAGCAACATCCCCGATTTTGTTAAGAGAATAACATTGAATAAAATTATCGCTTACCCAATATGCAATCGGTTCTCCAGGAATTTTGATAAAGCATTCCTGTTTCGCCGTATAAATGCCCTTCTTTCCCAAAAACCATTGTCTTTTTTGTTCAACAGAATCTACAGCACCTTGTTTTTCAAAAAGTCTAAAATAGGTTCCTTGGTAAGCAGGAATTCTTTTTTTGCCGATTACAAAGGCCGTAGTTCCAAAATCGGAACCAAAAACGCCTCGCCCTAAATGTGCCATGCTTATATAAGTGTCCTGTGTGGCAATGATATGGCGTAATTTTTCATAGCTAGAAAGAAACATCCAGACAGGAATATTTATCATAGCCATGAATCCACTAGGTACTAAAAAGTCGAGGCATCTTTCCATGAAGGCTGTACTCAAATCACTTTTACTATTGGGGTAGCATTTTTTCATGAAACTCCCCAATATAGGGTTCATATTGCCAGCACCCATGTACGGCGGATTAGTGACGCAGACCCAGTATTTCTGTCTGAGCAGTTTGGCCTGACGGACGAGTTTCGGCATCCTTTCGGCTACTTCCTGGAGCCAGCCGCTGAGGAAGAGGTTATTACAGCCTTCGTCGAGGAGCTGCTGCATATAGTCGAGGAGGCCGTCGTAGTTGCCCGGTTCGACCTGCAAGAGGCTGCCGTAGTTCTTGGCGTCCCGGAAGGTATCGATGAGTTCATCGGCGAGGTTGACGAACTGGTCTTCCAAACTCATCTGTTCAGCTTCGACCTGGCCCCGCATATCGCTCCACTTGGTCAGGCCGTTGCTTTCTTCGATGGCGCAGACCTGGGGCCGCAGTTCCCGTGAAAAGAGACGCCGGTCGTACTGGCGGGCTTTCATCATCAACGAGAAATACGTCAGCTGATAGGCCCGGTCGTCAATGTCCAGTCCGTAGAGGTTATGGGCCAGGATGCTCTGAGCAGCTTCCCGTTCCGTATAGCCCTGGGACAGGTAAATATCCATGAGGACATCAAAGGCATAGACCAAGATGTGGCCGCTGCCGGAACAGGGGTCCATCACGGTCAGGTCTTCCGACTGGAGACGAGCATAGTCAGCCCGCAATGCCGCTAATTTCTGAGCGACGCCGGCTTCCTGCTGCGCTTCGGGGACGTAGTATTTCCACTTGGCCTGTAACTCGTCATCGGGATGACCGGCCAGCCAGAGACGGCCCAGGGAATTTTCTACCATGTAGCGGACAATCCAGTCCGGCGTGAATAGCTGAGTCGCTGCGGGAATATTCTCTTTCGAGACTTTGACGTTCTTCTTCAATTTGGCAAAGACTTCGTCTTTCCATTCGGAGTTGTAATACTGATAGAGCCAGCCGATGATCTGCACCTGGTCCTGGAAGTCCTCTTCCGGTATATCGTGAATCAAGTGCGAGACGACGCCGTTCGGGTCGATGTAGCTGAATTGCAGGAAATAGTCGCTCACATCGTCGTCGCCTTCAAAGAAGTCCGGCATCCACTGGCCGATTTCATGGCAGCGCTTCCGCAACAAGAAGTTGAACAGGGCATCGTTCTGGTTATGGTCCTTCCAGTCGAGGATCTGCTGTTCTTCGGCCGGCGTGAATTCCAGGTCCGATTCAAAAGGCGTCGAGACCAGGTCCGGGTCTACCTTGTCCGGTACGTCGGACGACAAGACGCGCATGTGGTCCGGGAAGTAGTCGTTGACTTCCATATAACGGATGGCGATGAGACGGTTGAACCACGTCGAAGCCATGGTTTCAATCAAGTCCTGATAGGCCGTCCCATAGTCGCGTTCCCGGTCCTGGAGCAGGCGTTCAGTCAGCTTTTTCCGGGTGCGGACAGCCGTCCCTTCGACAGTGAGCGGCGTGGCCGTGCCCATATCGAAATACTGGATTTCCGACGTCGACACCGGCAGGGGTTCCAGGATGGCCGTCGGCGTGATGCCCAAAAGGGCGGCACGCTGGCGCATATTTTCTTGTAAGGTAACACGAGCCCAAGTGGCAAAGTTGCGGATGGCTGTTTTATTCATGACACACTCCTTAATCAAGCAGGCGGATTTCATCGACGTCCGCCAGGGCTGCTTCTAATTTCTGGCGAAGGCGTTCTACATAGTCGTCAATATCGGCCTGGCTGCGGATGACGACGGTACTGCGCGGGTCGAGTTCACGAGCCCGGATGGTACAGAATTTCTTAGCCGGCTGTGGCGGCGCAGCCTCAGGCTGACCGGGCTTTCCAGCTTCATCCTGTGCCTTGCGGGCGGCTTCGGCCTGGCGTCGTGCTTCTTCTTCGTCCTTGCGGTCAAAGAGAGCTAAATAGTACTGGCTCTGGCTGGCCGATTTATCTTTATAGCCCAAGATGTGGGAAATATTATTTTCCTGACCGGCCTTATCCTTCAAGTCCTGATAGGCCTTGTGGACCTGGGGCAGGTAGTTCTTTTCATAGGGTTTGCCCTGCAAGGCCTTGGTCACGTCCTGTTCATCCAGTCCGATAGCGTCCTGGACTTCCTTGCCGATTCGGTCGAGGATGACCAGATAGGCCTGGAGGAAGGCGTCGTTCAGGGCCGGCAAATCTTTGATTCGTTTGTACGGCGACGGATTGCGCACGATGGTCCGGATGCGTTCGGCCAGGTCGGCCAATTCCGGCGTATCCAGCAGGTATTCCTTATTGTTGTCGTAGAGCTTGAGCGGTTTCACGCCCTTATCGAGGAAAATCTGCTGCTGGCTCTGATTGTCCAGGAAGGTGTAGACGGGCTGCAAGTCTTCGGCCAAGTCGAGAAGGTCATCTGATTTCTTCAAAAGCTCCTTGAAGAAGATATCAGTCCGCTTGATGCCCATGAAGTAGTCCCACTGGCATTTCACCGATTCCAGGACGCTTTTACCCGGGAACTGGGGATGCAACTGATACATGGGTGCCTTGCCGGCCAGCTGATGCAGGAGGTTGTCCGCATAGTCCTTCATTTTAGCCATGACCCGGTCCGGGTCGTCCGACGATTCACTGTGATGGAAGAACTCCCTCATGATTTCATTGGATTTCCGCAAGGCCTTGGGGTCGATAGTCGCCTTGACGCGGAAGAGAAGGCGTTCTTCATTGCGCTTGCCCGTAAAGTGGCTGGTCAGCTCTTCCGGCGACGTATGAAAGCGATTCACTGGCTCTTTGTCGATAGACGCCGCCAGCTCACCCTTGAGGAACAGCATGGCGACGAGCCATTTCGTATCGGCTTCGCTGTAGCCATAAGGCGGCGCCGTGAACAGGTCGAGCAGGCTCTTCAGGGAAATCGTTTCGTAATTCCGCGTCCGTTCTTCGACTTTCATCTTGACTTCGCGCAGGGCATTCTGATTGGCCATGGGGCTGTCTTCTTTGAGCGGGAACAGTTCCATCCCCTCCCCCTGATGGGCAAAGAGTTCCTTCAAATCCCGTTCCTCTCTCGGCGCCGTAATATCCTTCAAATGGTAATACAGCGTTTCCAGCAGGGATTCCAGGGCGGCCTGGATACGGAGCTTCGGGTCGTGGGTCCGGATGGTCGCCACGATGGAGCCGTTGACGTAGACTTCGGCCTGGCCGATGGCTTCCATCAGTTCCTGCTTGGCAGCTTCCCGGCGCTGTGTCGCTTCGGTCTGTTTGACGCCACGCAGGAGCGTCGATTTACCCTGCTGCGGGTCGGCGACTTTGCGCAGGTAGTCTTCGATTTGCAGGGCCTGCTGCATTTCCAGATAGTAGTCATTGCGGTTCGACGGCAGGACCAGGACAGCTTCCTGATTACGGCTACTGAGCATACTGATGGACAAGGAGTCCGACGGATTGCTGTCGTCGTAATACGGCGTCAGGATACGGAGGCCCATGGCGTTGTTCTGATGACCGCCGAAAGGCCGGTTGTCCATAGCCTTGTTGAAGCCAAAGGTATACTGGCCCTTCCCTTTGTTGGCCTTGTAGCGGCTGACGGGGTAGATGTCGTTATAGACGAGGTTGCTCAATTCGGTAATCGTATCGGCCAGGGAAATATTCCGGCTGCGGATGGCCCGGTCCATATCCTGTTCGTCGTCAGTCAGGAAGGTATACGTATCCTGCTTCTGGGCTACGTAGAGATTGCGGATGAGCAGCTGCAAGGCCTGGCCGACGTGACGGCGCAGTTCGGCCTTGTCTTCGTGGATCTGGGTGACCATGAAGTTGACCAGGTTGCTTTCTGTCAGAGGGACGCCGTCGACGTACTTCAGCAGGAAGAGCACTTTGAGGACATTGACGGCAAAGCAGTCCGGGTCGGCGTCGGGATTGACCTTGGGGTTCTGCAAGGCCCGTTCAATGACGATTTTATAGGTATGGTCGATGACTTGGTCTATATAGTCATAAAAAGCATAAAGCGGCACCAGGGCCTCTTCTTCAGCCTGGCTGACCCGGATGGCAGCAGCCTGGAAGGCACCGAGGATAGACCGTTCCCCGGAAGACAAGCTGCGGCCGGACGTGCTGTTCTTGCGAATCGACGTCAGGATGTCGGCCAGCAGGTAGAACTGATATGGCAGAAAAGGATAGACGGCAGCAAAGTCATCGGCATCCCGATATTTCTTCATTTCATGGGGCGTGTCCCGGAAATCGACAACGTTCTGAATGGTCGTTTCTTCGGCCTGATACAAAGCCAGGAGCGAGTCAGTGCCAGCCTGAGTCTTTTTCAGGATACGTTCGCGGATGACCTCATCGGCATTGACTGACGACAAGGACAGGCGGGTGTGGAAACGGCCCTGAATCTTGGAAAAGTCGTTCTTCCGTTCTTGGGCGTTGTCGATATTGTCCGTCATGGTGTCAACGGCTTCCTGGGCCGTGACGATGATCCAGGCTTTGCCATGGCACTTTGTTCCCAAGTCTTGCGTCAATGTCTGTAAGTTGAGCATCAAATGAGAATCGGTGCTGATGAACTGGCCGATTTCGTCGACTAAGAAGACGACCCGTTTTCCCGTCCGGTCGATATAACGACGGACCTGGTCAGCAAAGTCGGAAATAGCCAGTTGTGCGTTCTTGGTGCTGGCTTCCTTCGTCCAGTTCTTGGCCGTATCGGCATCCATGTAGCCCATGGCGACGAGAGTCTTTTCGACCCAACCGCGGTGTACACGGAACTTGTGCCGGTCTTCGAGCCAGTCCTTGCCATTGATTTCGGCATATGTATCTTTAAAGAGCTGGTACTTCCCCTCTTCATCCAGAGTCCGTTCCAGTTCGGCCAGCATGGGGATAGCCCCTTCATAGCCCAGGCGTTCATTGAAGACCCGGTTGAAGACGGTGACGATGGCATTGCTGTCGCTCTTTGCCGTCGATGGGCTCTTGGAATCGATATCAAAAAGAACTGTCAGCGTAGGCGCTTCGGCAGCGCGTTTCATATTTTCGACCAGCTCTGGATCCGAGGCGATGGCGTTTTTAGCCGTCAAATAGGCCATGGCCTTCTTTCCGTCAACTTCCGGTTCATCGAGGATATACGAAAGGATTTTCAGGAAGTGCGATTTACCACTGCCGAAGAAGCCGGAAATCCAGACACCCATTTCATCGACGGGATGCTCCAGGCTCTGCACGTAATTAGCAAAAAAACACTGGAAATGCTTTTTCAGTTCCGCCGTGACGACGTATTCTTCCAGTTCCTGTTTTTTATCTGCTTCCTGATTCTGTTCAGGTTTAATGACGCCGTTAATCCGTCGGTTAATGGGTTTCAGGAATAAATCTTTGATCTGCATATGCCACCATCCTTCATTAATGTTCGACTAAGGGGAAGGCCCGATAGTAGTTAGCATTCGCGTCGCCAACCACTTCGCCGAAAATGTTCAGGTAACTGCCCGTGTACTGACCAGGAAAAAAGAGAATGACCGGGCAGAAGTCCATGACCTGGTGCAGGTTGTTCAATATCTTGTGCGAACGGATGACGGGATAGCATTTGCCGACACCCGTCAAGAAGACGACCCGGTCCGGCTCCTGCGGCGTATGGTCGACGATATACTGGATAATCTGGTTATCATCTTCTTCAAAGCGCAGGACGTCGCCAATCGTCGTGAAGACGTAGTCCGTCCCCTCTTCTTCTTCGAGCTCTTTCAAATCGTCCAGGACGTCCTCTTCGTTGAGGAGATGCAGCATCACTTCGTACAAGTCGTAGACGGACAGGCGGTAGCCGAATTTATATTCTGTATCCGTCGCCTGGAGTTCCTGGACCCGTTTGCGCACGATGAGCTCAGCTTTGGGGTCATAATCGAAGACATAGTAGCTGACTTCCCCGCTGAGGCCCCGGCTGTGCCGGAAGTTTTCATCGCGGAGGCGCTGCTCCATGAGGTCTAAGCGTTCTATAATACTTTTCATGTCATGCCCGTTCTCCTGTCAATATTTTTTCAATCGCCGCCAAGCCGGCCTGTTGAAGGTAGTCCTGCAACTCCCGAATCAGCAAAGGCCGCTGTATCTGATAAGGCGACTTCTCCCCCGCCAGCAGGCCGGCTTCCCGGAGATAAGCCCTGTAATTGGCCCGCACCTTCTTCAAGGTCGCATCGGTCCATTTGGCTGCCCGGGGCTCTTCATTCTGAATGGCCCGGAATACCCGCAGGAAATCACGGTCATAAAGCTCCAGGTCGCCAGTGAAGAGCTTCTCACGGAAGCAGTCATCCATGAAGCGATAAAAGGTATGGTCCGTCAACAGCAGTAGGCACAGGGCCAAGAGCTTCTGCGTCGCCAAAGGAGACTGCTGAAAAAAGGCACAAAAAGAAGGCCCGGCCGCCTTGAGGCGCCGTTCCAGAACCTGGCGTATCTCATTGGCCCGGCTGGCCGAACTGGCATTGAAAAAGTTCTCTTCTTCACTCATGCGCTTCAAATCAGCAAAAGACTTCCCTTCCGCCAAAACAGCCACCGCTTGGCGAAGCTCACGGAACCAGAACTGCTCCTTCACCCGGGCCGGATAAGGCTGTGTAAGCACAGCTAAAGCCATCATGTAACGCCTCCTTGGTCGTGGAAAAAATCAATTCTCATCACTGGATATACTATTGTTTGTCCAGTGTTTCTTGTTTCATTAGTTGAAATGCTTCTTCTACATCATAAGCAGGCTTTCTCTTTACCTGCCTCAATAATTGATCTAAAGCCTGATTCCGCTCCATAGCCTTCTTAGTCGGCTTTTTAAGTTCAATTAAGTCCGGAATCTTTAAGAGTTTTCGGATGCTATCAAATATAATTTTATCCGCTAAGCCTCGTTGTGAATCCATAAAATAGTACACATCAACGGCTTTGACAATTCGTAATAAAACGGCAATGTTAGCACGAACACCGAAGGAAGGGAAATCTTCACTTAAATCCTTCGACTTAAAATAAACAGCATATTCCTCTTTATAATTATCAGGAAAAGCCAAAGGAATGTCCAACACGCTCTTTTCAGCCATGGTTATAGAATCCAAGGTATAAACCGATTCAGAGCGGCCAGCCAGCCAATCTAACGAAACACCGAACACATTCGCTATGCGTATGAATAATTCAAAAGTAGGGCCATGGCGTCCGGCTTCCAAATCAGCAATGGCACCTGTACTTTTGAGGCCGAACAGAGCAGCAAATTCAGCTAAAGACAGTTTGTAAGTCGTTCGCAAAATACGCAAACGAAGCCCAAATATTGAAAAAATCATGGTTATCCCCTTGCAATTATCGTTATTTGCGAGTATAATTATAATCGTAAATAACGAGTGATTAATTTATTGTTATTTGCGAATTTATTCTAAAAAGAGAGGAGGTTTAAAGATGGACGAACAGAAACTAATGCTGACCGCGGCGGATGTCGCCCAATTGTTGGACGTAAAGCAGTCGCGTGCTTACTCCATAATCAGGAAAATGAACGCCGAACTCAAAGCACAAGGTAAGCTCGTTCTCCGCGGCCGCGTGAACCGTCAATACTTTTTTTCCAAAATCAAAATATGACTACGAAAAGACTACCGATAATAAAGAAAAAGTCAAGCCAGATGCCCCACATCCAGCCTGACTCTGATGCAAGTATAATCTTCCCATAGCATCGTCTTTATTATACCAAAAAAGTCTCTTTCGTGCCACAAGGAGGCTTCAAAATTGAACTATAACGATAAGAAAAAGTATTATTTCATTCAGTTCGATGATCGCATTACCGACGACCTTCGTATTTTAGGATTAAAAAAAATGCCCGGCGGAAAAGCAATCATCTACACCTACTTAGAAATGCTCGTCTTGGCCGGCGAAACGAAAGGAATCATCCAGCGCAACGATATGTTCTCCACCATCGCTGACCAGATAGCACTCCAGCTCAAAGGGATATCGCCAGAAGAGGTCAATGCTGTCTTTGCCTTTTTCAGCAAATGTGGATATATCGCCATCAGCGATGATGGCCAGTCCTGTACCTTTAAACAGGCACCCATCTTAACGAGCAGCCAGAAAGGCGGTACACGCCGCAAAAAACTGGCGGCTATCAGAAAAGATGCCCTAGAGACATTACCACCACCAGACGACGACACAGGTCTTATTGCTGATACAAAGAATGCCGAAGAAGAAGAAAAGCCTTTTCTTAGGGGAAAAAAATGGTCCCATATCAGGGCAAAAAATGCCACTACCAGTAGTAGTATGAGGCACTGTTCCGACATACTGAATGATGTTATGGCAAATAATGCCGCCAGACATCATGATGATGATGCTCTTTATACTAAAGAACAACATCATCATATCTCTACCGACTTAGAGGAAAAACGGACACGCCTCATCGAATGGGGGATCAGCTCATTCGTAGCCGGGCAAATCGTGGCAATGACTCATATCCAGGCCATGAGTCTGGAACGGCTAGATGCCATCCATCAGATAGCTCAATCTAAAGCTACCAACAATCCTCCTGGATATTTGGCAGCTTTATTAAAGGACCAGACTTTCAAACTGCCAAAGGAAATCGAAATCCCCAAAAAGCAGAAAATTTACGATCCTAACTGCCCACTTTGTCACGGTACTGGCATCAAACAACTACGACTTAGCGAATTCGCCAACGATAATCCTATATATGAGGAACAAGGTTGCTTATGCTATAGAACTTATCAAAAAGGAGGAAAGTAAAATGGGATATACTATGAAGAAAGGGAACTTAACTTTGAACGGTTTTTATGCGTGCAGCAACTATGTTCTTCACGAGCTTGCCAAAGATCCTGACTGGCATGAAGGCCGTCCAGAAGCGCTTTACGAAGGCAGCAATGACAAAACAGCTTATGCTTTTTTTGAATCCGGGAACTGGTACCTGCTGGATTTTCAGCACATAACAGCTGTTAAAATTCCTGAAAAGGTCATCGAAGTCCTGATTGATGAAAATGAAACTCAGCGTAAAGCAGCTATTTTGTTGAAAAATCTCCAGTTAATCGATTTGATGATTCAGCACATGCACTCCGGAACCTGGTCGGACGGATTGCCCGTCAGGCCATTTTTCAAGGACGATTATTGCTGTATAGAATATGAATCCGGCCGCTGGTGGCATTACGATATTGATAATGGAACTTGGTTTTAGAGGAGGTGACTGTATTGCCTGCTTTTAAAGATACCTCAAATAATACCTGGAGTGCATCCTTTTATTACACCGATTGGACGGGACAGCGCAGGCGGAAAAAGAAAATTGGTTTCAAGACCCGTCGGGAAGCCTTGGCCTTCGAGGAAAATTTCAAGTCCAAGGCCGCTGGGGCCACTACGATGACATTCGGTGAACTCTACGAACTCTACATGGAAGACGCCAGGGTCCGTTTAAAACCGACGACATACCGGAATAAGGAGTTTGTCATCAAGCTGAAGGTCCTGCCCTTTTTCAAGGACCTTCCCATCTCTTCGATTACGCCGGCAACTATCCGGAAGTGGCAGAACCAGATGCTGAGCGCGACGTACACGCCCTTTGGCAAACAGAAGACCGCCCAGCCTTACACACAAACCTACCTGAAGACGATCAATAATCAAGTATCGGCCATCTTCAACTTTGCCGTGAAGTATTATCACCTTCCGCAAAATCCAGTCCGGCTCTGTGGTTCCATGGGAAAAAAACGGTCCGACCGTATCAGCTTCTGGACGCTCGACGAATTCCGTCAGTTCATTACGGTGTACAAAGACGACATCCTGTATTACACGATTTTCATGCTCCTCTTCTGGACTGGTATGCGCGAAGGCGAACTCTTAGCGCTGACCGCAGCGGATTTCGACCTGGAAGAGCAAACAGTCAGCATCACCAAGAGCTATTCCCGTCTGGACGGCCAAGATTTGATTCAAAAGCCCAAAACGTCGAAGAGCATCCGGACCATTACTATCCCGCCCTTTCTCTGCACCATCGTCCAGAACTACATGAATGCCATCTACGGACTCCGCAGCCATGACCGGCTCTTTCCTACGACGAAGTACGCCATTCTGAATCATCTTCACACAGGCAGCAAAAAAGCCGGCGTGAAAAAAATCAGGGTCCACGACCTTCGCCATTCCCACGCGTCCTTCCTCATCGACCTGGGCTTCTCACCCCTAGTCATCAAAGAACGCCTGGGACACGAAAACATCGAAACCACCCTGGGTACCTACACCCACCTCTATCCATCACAGCAGCGGAAATTGCTAGCAGCCATGGAAAAATTCGGTGAAAAGTCCATCCCCAAAGATGACGACAAAACTACAGCCTAAGGAAATTTAAAACCAGGCGCTGTCATACGAAGACAGCGCCTGGTTAAATTTTTAGTGAAAAATACTGTCGCTTTAATTCACATAATGCCAGAGCAAATAATAGTCCATCGTTCCTCCACTACGCCAACAATGATACAGTGGATCAGCGAAGGTACCACCATCATGCATATCTCCCCACCACCAGTACTCAATGGCAGATACTTTTTTACTCGAAGCATTGATGATAAATTGAATCGTATGGCTCTGTTCATCTTGATAGCATAACAGATAATATTTGACCTGGTTCGGATAAGCACCACGATAAAGTTCTGAGCCGTACCAACCGGTATTGGGTTCATTCTTATAAACGTCTTGTTCAATCTTTTTATACACTTTTCCATAAGAGTTAATGACATCAGAAACGGATGAACCAACCTGAATGCCCTTATCAGTACTGACCCCCGGTTTAAGAATAATCACCTTAACCAACTGCCCTGGTTGCAAGAGATGGAATCGATCTTTATTAATAATAGAGATAAACATACTGTGATCGTTTTTCATATACCCATCTACTCCAGGGTTACTTCTATATCGGTCTGGCTTAAACTGAAATCCATTGTCATTCAAATATTGCCACATATTCATAGAATTATCGTAGTTGAATTGCCCCATAATTCCAGCATCATCGACATAAGCAAAGGCAGTTGTCCCAATCATCATACATACTGATGTTAATATAACACGAAGCCATTTTTTCACCATTATTCTCGTCTCCTCACCATTCACGCATTAATACTCCCACTCAGTCCCATACGCGGTCTTCCACATAATTTTAGCTATTGCAAGATCGCGTTTTGCTGCATTTGATTCGGCATTACTCGTCCGTATAGGATTAAACACGGGTTCGCCATTTTGAAAGCGATAAATACACTGATTAGTTAAATCATACTGATAATATCGTGTACCTGGATATTCGACAGTTCCATGACTGCGATTATCAATGAGAATATTAGCAGCCAGCCGATAGGTCGGTGGGTCATAAATTTGACAAACAACGGAAGTAGTATCCACATACACTCCATTTCCCATAGCAACATAGGCTAGTACAATCTTAGGATTATCCTGAAAATATTTTGGATAAGGCGCTCTCATATCATCATATAATTGATATGCCTCTTCATAAGAAATCGCTCGCACATCAGCTGATGGTTCATATTCTAATGAAGCCAATTCAGCTCCGAGCGCAGTTCCTAAAACAGCTAAAAACACTGCAAAACGTGCCATTTTTCTCATGCCGCCATCTCCTTACCAAAAACCTTACCTCTCAATTCCAATATATGCTATATAGATTCTACAAAAAACTTACAAAATCCTGCAAAGGAAGTTTGTAAATTCAGAATTAATGACACATCATGTGATTCGTAAAGGCCTACCATTATATCAGAACAGGCTATGGTTGAATCTTACAGCGGGCCGCCCTGTCCGGGTCGGCCCCTACGCACAAGGCCAGAGGCCGTGTATATTTTATAGCCAGTGGACAGTAATCATTTTTCATCGCCTGGCTGCAATTCTGTAGGGGACGTCCTGACCAAGGCGTCCCGCCGTGAATCCTGTGCACAGCCGGAATTTATGACGAATGGCACATGATCATAATACA
>CABMPA010000007.1 GCA_902388315.1 uncultured Megasphaera sp.
GCCATGACCATGACCTTCTCGCCTTCGCCGAGGGCCATGACGGCATCGGCCATCTGCTCGATGGTCTGCTGGCGGATGGGCTTGCCGCACTTAGGGCAGCAGGCTTCACCGACGCGGGCGTAGAGCAGGCGCAGGTAGTCGTAGATTTCCGTGACCGTCCCCACCGTCGACCGGGGATTGCGGCTCGTCGTCTTCTGGTCGATGGAAATGGCCGGCGACAAACCTTCGATGTAATCGACATCGGGCTTATCCATCTGGCCCAGGAACTGCCGGGCATAAGCCGACAACGATTCGACGTAGCGGCGCTGGCCTTCGGCATAAATCGTATCAAAAGCCAGGGAAGACTTGCCCGATCCGGACAGTCCCGTAAAGACGACGAGCTTGTCCCTGGGAATCTTGACGTCGATATTCTTTAAATTGTGCTGACGCGCACCTTTGATGACAATATATTTATCTTGCACTTCGTGCCTCCCATTTGAGTTTGAAGTTTGATGTTTGAAGTTTGATGTAAAAAGCCCGTTGCGGCCTGCGTTCTATTTTTTCTTCGCATCAGGCCGTTTTATCTTGCGGCGATAGCGGCGCTTGGGCATGTCTTCGCCCTGCATGTCTTTGGGCAGGGTGTCGTCGTGGCTCATATCGGCCAGTTGTTGGCGCAGTTCTCCTAAGCGGTCGCGCAGTTCGGCGGCTTTTTCAAATTCCAGCTTCTTCGATGCTTCTTTCATCTGCAAAGTCATAGTCTTGATGACTTTGTTCAGGGCCTCACGGGTCATCTTGCCGCCTTTCTTCCCTTTCTGACTGCCATAAGATGCTTCCGTTTCTGCGACTTTCGTCAGTTCGATGAGGTCGACGACGTCCTTTTTGACTGATTTCGGCGTAATATGATGTTTTTTATTATAGGCATCCTGGATTTTCCGGCGGCGCTGCGTTTCTTCCATGGCCTTGGCCATGGAATCGGTAATCTTGTCGGCATACATGATGACCTGTCCATGGACGTTGCGCGCCGCCCGGCCCATGGTCTGGACGAGAGACGTTTCCGAACGCAGGAAGCCTTCTTTATCGGCATCGAGGATGGCTACCAGCGAAACTTCCGGCATATCCAGTCCTTCGCGCAGGAGGTTGATGCCGACCAGGACGTCGAAGACGCCGGCCCGCAGGTCGCGGATGATGTCAGCCCGTTCGATGGTGGCAATATCTGAATGGAGATAGCGCACGCGGACGCCCATTTCCTTCAGATAATCCGTCAGGTCTTCGGCCATCTTCTTGGTCAGCGTCGTCACCAGGACGCGTTCGTCTTTTTCCGTGCGCTTGCGGATTTCGCCCAACAGGTCATCCATCTGACCGGCAATGGGCCGGACTTCCACTTTGGGGTCCAAAAGGCCGGTCGGCCTGATGATCTGCTGGGCCAGATTGGTCTGGACTTCCATTTCATACGGTCCCGGCGTAGCGCTGACGTAGACGATCTGATTGATGCGTTCGACAAATTCCTCAAATTTCAACGGCCGGTTGTCCAGGGCCGATGGCAGGCGGAAACCGTATTCGATGAGGTTTTCCTTGCGCGACCGGTCACCGGCATACATAGCCCGCAGCTGCGGCAGGGTGACGTGTGATTCATCGACGAGGATGAGGAAGTCATCAGGGAAATAATCGAGGAGCGTATACGGCGCCTGACCCGGCTTGCGGCCGGCCAGGTGGCGCGAATAGTTTTCAATGCCAGAGCAGTAGCCCATTTCTTCCATCATTTCCATATCGTAGCGCGTGCGCTGTTCCAGCCGCTGGGCTTCCAGCAAGTGGCCGCCGTCTTTCAGCTCTTTCAGCCGTCCGTCCAGTTCCTGGCGGATCGTCCCCAGGGCCCGTTCCATCTTGTCCTTGGTCGTGACATAATGGCTGGCCGGATAGATGGCGACGTGTTTGCGCTCGGCAATGACCTCGCCCGTCAGGACATCGACTTCGGTGAGCCTGTCGATTTCATCGCCAAACATTTCAATGCGGATGATGGAGTTGTCGAAGGCAGCCGGAAAGACTTCGATGGTATCGCCGTGGACGCGGAACGTACCGCGCTCAAGGTTCATGTCGTTGCGGCTGTACTGGATGTCGACGAGTTTATGCAATATCTCCTCCTGTGGCTTCTCCTGCCCCAGGCGCAGGGATACGACGAGTTCGCTGTAGTCTTCCGGGTCGCCCAAGCCATAGATGCAGGAAACGGAAGCGACGATGATGACATCGCGCCGTTCAAAGAGGCTCATCGTCGCCGAGTGGCGCAATTTATCGATTTCATCATTGATGGACGCATCTTTCTCGATGTACGTATCCGTCGAAGCGATATAGGCTTCGGGCTGATAGAAGTCGTAATAACTGACGAAATAACCGACTTCATTATCGGGAAAGAACGATTTGAATTCACTGCACAACTGGGCAGCCAGGGTCTTGTTGTGGGCAATGACCAGGGTCGGTTTCTGAACGGCTTCAATGAGCTTGGCCATGGTAAAGGTCTTGCCTGTCCCGGTCGCCCCGACGAGGACCTGGGCCCACTGGCCGGAACGGATTCCGTCTGCCAGGGAGGCGATGGCCTCGGGCTGGTCGCCCATGGGCTCATAGGGGGCGACGACGTGGAAGGGATGGGACGTATCGTAATCTTTATTGTAATGGGACATATCCATAAGCGTTACCTCTTTTTCGGCCCTTTTTTCCAATTCTTATACAAGGACCAGGGCCAGAGAACCGTAACCAGGACCGTAAAGGCAAAGCCGACATCCGACCAGTTGCGGGTGAATAAGACAAAATAAGACCAGGCCAGGGCGGCAAAGCCGACGAGGTACAAGACCCAGGTCTTCCGGTCCAGGCCGTGGACAGGTCCCTTCTTCTTTTTCGGCTGCGCCGTTACGGCTGTCCCTTCTGCAACGGCTATGGTATGTCTGGCTTTTTTGCGCCGATTCTTGCGTGACATAAGCAATCCCCCTTATTTATTGACGATTTTCCCGATATTCTTCAATTCAATGGACAACGTCCCGTCCGGATTGTTGATGAACTGGATGAAATCGGTATTTTCAATATATTCCGATGGAAACGTGATTTCGATGCCCGTATCGGTCTTTATCTTATGGCTGCGGCCGGCCTTCTGGGCATATTCCTTCTCGATAGCTACAGCTTCTGGCAGTTTCGCTTCTTTTATTTGTTCTTCAAATTCCCGCTGCAGGACAGGCGAATCGCCGAAGACATCACTGCCCAGTTCCTGCGGCGAGAAAGAATCAGCTGTTTCGGCATTTTCCACCAGATAGGTCTTGGCCTTCGATAAGGCTTCGACCGTACTGGCACCATGTTCTTCCGCCACTTTCTCGGCAATCTTGCTGACGACTTTCACCGCTTCCTTGCTGGAAATGACCGATGTGCACTGCAAGAGCTTGTCCGGCAGGAGATAGACGTCTTCGCCATCCATTTTCCGCTTCTTATCGACGAAATGGATAGAAAAATCACTCAGACGGATGAGGGCATAAGCATCGGCTTTCTGTGCCGTCCCGGGCAGGATGGCATAATGCTTGATGAGTTTATTGTACACCGTCCCCTCATCATCCAAAATCTGATGGGTATAGGCCGTCTTGTTCTCCAGCATGAGGATGCCTACGTTGCGGACATCGTCGTCATCCTGGAAGTCGATGACCAGGAGATCCGTCGATTCCGGTTCATCGCAATGAGAAAGAAGCTGATAGAGTTCACGGGCGGCCTGAGATGCCAGGTCATCGAAGGACATCGTCCCGTCGACGAGGGCCTGCAGTTTCATCTGGAAGGCACTGGTCGCATAGAAGACACCCGTCTTCTGGGCCGCATCGCCGATGATGCGGTTCAGCCGCTTGCTGACGTATTCATAGACGACATCGCTGCTGAAATCGAGGTCTTTCTGAGATACGACGCAGACATTAGTATTGAAATCAAAAATATGGAGTACCGCTTTATTGATCATCATAATAAGTATTCATCCTTTATGCTTGTTTTCGTAATTCAAAGACACTGGCTTCGCGCGAACAGAGGACGCGGAAAGGCAGCCAGTGACCCGTACCGCGGTTGACATATCCCTTGCACTCGCTTTTCTGGAACAGGCCGCGCAGGTATTTGAACCCCAGGGCGTTCACCAAAGGCGCAATGGGCGCGAACTGGGCGCCGTGTGTATGACCGCACAGGGTCAGGGGGATGTGATGGGCAAAGCCTTCGTCGATAAAGGCCGAATGGTGGGCCAGCAGGACGACGAAAGCGTCTTCTGGAACCTTGGCCAGGGTTTCCCGGACATACTGTTCCCGTTCTTTGGCAAAAGCTTCATCGCCTTTAGCAAAACTATAATCGGCGGCGGCGATATAGAAAGACCGGCCGTCGCGGCCATTGCAGCCCTTCAGGCCCTGACCACAGCCGCGGCTGGCCTGGAAAGCCGAATTGCGCAATACCCGGATTGGCGTCTCCTTGAGCATGGCCGTAATCGCATCGAAACTGCGGTAATACTCGTGGTTGCCATAACAAAAGTCGATGCCGTCAGGAAAGCGGCAGGCATTGGCTTCAAGGATGGCCTTGGCCTTAGGCAGCAGGGCCAGTTCGTCGATGAGGTCACCTGTGATTTCCAGGCGGTTCACGCCCTGTGCCGCTACGGCATCCAGGGCTTCCTGCAATCGCCGGGGGCTGAAAAAGAGCCCCATGTGCAGGTCAGAGAGCTGGCCGATTTTATAGCCATCGAGATAATCCGGTAAATTTTTATATTTCAAGACATGATAGGTCGTGTCCAAATCGCGTTCGCCCAGGAGATTGCCGGCTCCGCTGGCAGCGAATGCCGCTACGGGGATCAGCGCCGCCAGGCCTTTGAGGAAAGACCGGCGCGTCACGCCCGATGAACGGCGCTGACGCTGCCGCCTTTGTCGCCGCCGGCGCCGGGGACGGCAAAAAAAGCGGGCTATGGCGACGACGAGCAGACAGGGAAAGGCTAAGAGACAGGTCAGCAGCCAGACCAGGCCGGCCATGGCCTTGCGGTCGTAGAGTCCATCCCAGCCCGACGCGATGAGTCCGGGAAAGAGGTCTTCATAATGGTACAAACCGGCTGCCGACAAGACAGACAGCAGCAAAACCCCCAGGAGCAGCAGCCAGCGATGGCCTGTGCGGACGACATAATCCCATAATAATGCTGAGACGACGCAGATACAGGACGTAATGACCATGAAATTAATAAAAAAAAGTCCCTTCATCAATTATACCATGGCAGTGATCTTGCCATGCGGCCCGGCCCAGGGCAAGGACGCATAGTCTTTACAATCAATCCACTGCCAATCCTCCTCTTCTTCGAGTTTTCCCTGAGTGATGCGGCCTTCATAGACGGTCATCTGCCAGGTCTTATGCGAAAAAACACTCTTCAAGGAACCTATGGGCTGGTCATCGGCAGCCACAGTCAGCCCTTTTTGTGCCAGGAGCTGGCGGACAGCAGCGATGCCGGCCTCCCCCTTCCCCGGCGCATTGGGAAATTCCCACATCGACGCCAACAGTCCCTTGGGCGGACGACGATGGACGAGCCACCGGCTGCCCTGTCGGACGACGACGACGGTGATGTCTTCGACAGGAGATTTCTTCTTGACCAGCCGGATGGGCAGCTCACATTCTTTTCCAGCCCGGTGAGCCAGACAGAGCGCTTGCAGAGGACAGTCCTGACAGCGGGGATGCTTGGGGATGCAGATCATGGCCCCCAGGTCCATAAGGGCTTCATTAAAAGTCCCCGGTGCTTCATCGGGAAGCTGCGCTTCTACGAGGGCCGTAATTTTTTTCTTGACCGGCGTCGACAGGATATTCTCTTCAATATCATAAAGCCGGGCAAAGATACGCAGGACATTGCCGTCGACAGCCGGTTCTTTCTGGCCGTAAGCCAGGCTTAAAATGGCGCCGGCTGTATAATCGCCAACGCCTTTCAGGGACTGTACCTCTTTTTTATTTTCCGGCACATGGCCGCCGTATTTGGCCTGCACTTCCTGGACCGCTTCATGGAGATTGCGAGCCCGAGAATAGTATCCCAGGCCCTGCCACTGCCGCAGGACTTCATCCTGGGAAGCCGCTGCCAGGGCGGGAATGGTCGGAAAATGTTCCATCCAGTTGTCATAATAAGGCCGAACTGTTTCGACCTTCGTCTGCTGCAGCATGATTTCCGATACCCAGACCTTATAAGGGTCCCGCGGAGAACCGTCGCGCCAGGGCAGGTCCCGGCCATGGGTGGCAAACCAGTCGAGGAGCAGCGGGCTCCAACGTTCTTTCTTTATATCCATATAAATAAGCCTCTTTCTTTCTACACTGTATTACTACTAGTATAGAAATCCAGAGGCTTTTTGTCAAACACGCGTTCCCTAAGTTCCATCACGTTTCAGAATGGACACCGTCGCGGAGATGCAGGTCCTCTTTCTTAGGCTGCACGGCTTTGCATCCTTTCTGATACTTCTCATACTGCTGCAGCATTTTCCATTCGCGGAAATTTTCTGCCATAATCTTTTCCATTCGCCATACATACATAAGAAGGCCTCCTCTCAAGACACGATATTGCAGAAAACAAAAAAGGCAACGACATCATGGACGACATCGTTGTCTTTTCTTTGACTCTATTATATCGCGGATCCATCTCTTGTCAAGGGACGAATGTATTTCAGTAAGATAGTTTATAGTGCAGAGTTTGTAGAAGGTATGCCCTAGAAACTGCCCTCATATCCGATGCAGGTGTTTCAGGGATAAATCCAGGATGGGCGCTGAATGGGTCAGGGCACCGCTGGAGATGTAATCGACGCCGATATCGGCCAGGGCGGCAATATTTTCTTTGGTCACGTTGCCGGAACATTCTGTTTCGGCCCGGCCATTGATGAGAGCTACGGCCTCCTTCATCATGTCGTGGCTCATGTTATCCAGCATGATGATGTCCGCTCCGGCTTCGGCGGCTTCGCGGACCATGTCCAGCGTTTCCGTTTCGACTTCGATTTTGCGGACGAATGGTGCATAGGCTTTGGCCATAGCAATGGCCTTGGCCACGCCGCCGGCCGCACTGATGTGGTTATCCTTGAGCAGGACGCCATCCGATAAGTTATAGCGATGGTTCTTGCCGCCGCCGACGGTGACGGCGTATTTTTCAAAGACCCGCATGTTCGGCGTCGTCTTGCGCGTATCGACGAGGGTCATCCCCGTCCCTTCCAGCAGGGATACGACCTGGTGGGTATAGGTCGCAATGCCGCTCATGCGCTGCAAATAGTTCAGGCCAACCCGTTCGGCCGACAAGATGGCCCGCATACTGCCGACGACTTTGGCCAGTTTCTGGCCTTTATGGACTTCATCGCCATCTTTGACGAAAAACTCGAACCAGACCTTGTCGTCCAGCAGAGTAAAGGGCCGGGCAAAGACATCGAGGCCGGCGATGATGCCGTCCTGTTTGCACAGGAGTTCCGCTTCACCCTGGCAGTCTTCCGGCAAAATGGCATTGGTCGTCACGTCTTCGCCAGTGATGTCTTCCTGCAGGGCCTGCAGGATCAAGGGGTCAGCCTGCAATTTCATGGTTACGCTGTTCATCACATTCACGCTCCCTTTCCATTTCACCTAAGACGTGGCGGCGGTATTCTTCTGCCAGTGTATCTTCATGACTGCAGATGAAGGCTTCTGAAGGCGCACAGGCTTTGGCAAAATCGGCTTCACTGACGACCTGCTGGGGCTTCTTTTCTTCTTCTGCGATATGCCGGGCTGCGCGCTTGCCGAAGACCAGGCTTTCCAGGAGAGAGTTGCTGGCCAAGCGGTTGCGGCCGTGGACACCGTTGCAGCTCGTTTCACCGACGGCATAGAGGTGGTCCATCGTCGTCTTACTGTACTTGTCGACGTGGATGCCGCCCATGAAGTAGTGCTGGGCCGGCGTGACCGGGACCCAGTCTTTGGTCGCATCGATGCCGTCTTCCAGACAGCGTTCATAAATGTGCGGGAAATGATGCTTGATGACGTCTTCGCCGAGGACGGTCATGTCGAGCCAGACAAAGGGGCGGTCATCCTTCTTCATCTGCTTGCGGATTTCCGCCGTCATCAGATCGCGGGGCAGGACTTCGTTGGCAAAGCGCTGGCCGTCTTTGCCGCGCAGTTTAGCACCTTCGCCGCGGACCGATTCAGAAATGAGGAAGCTCCGGCCCGGTTTCTTCGAATAGAGTGACGTCGGATGGATCTGGACGTAGTCGATGTGTTCCAGTTCGACGCCATGGCGCATGGCAATGGCCAGGGCATCGCCGGTAAGATGAGGGAAATTCGTCGAATGGTCATATAAGCCGCCGACGCCGCCGCTGGCCAGTATCGTTTCATCGGCCTGGATAGCCTTATACCGGCCCTGGCGGTCGCGGGCGATGATCCCCAGACAGCGGTTCCCGTCGGTGACGATGTCGACCATGGTCGTGAAATCGCGGATGGTCACATTGGGCAGCCGGCGGACAGCCGCTAAGAGATGACTGGTGATTTCTTTGCCCGTAATGTCTTCATGGAACAGGATACGGGCCCGCGAATGGCAGCCTTCCCGCGTATAGTCGAGAGAGCCGTCGGCCTTGCGGGCAAAATCGACGCCGTAGCCGATGAGTTCATCAATGACCGGCCGCGACGAACGGATCATGATATCGACGGACTCGCGCCGGTTTTCATAATGGCCGGCTTTGAGCGTATCTTCCATGAAACTGTCGTAATCATCCTTATCGTGAAGGACGCAGATGCCCCCTTGGGCTAAAAAAGAATCGCTGTTTTCCACTTCATCTTTGGTAATCATCAGAATCCGTTTGTCCTGTGGCAGATGCAGGGCGGCAAAGAGGCCACTGGCACCGGTACCGACGATGACGATATCTGTTTTTTCTGTTTCCATAGTGTATACCTTCTTCTATTTGGCTAATTCCAGCATCCGTTCCAGCGAACGGACAGCTTTGCTGGCGACGTCCGGATCGACGTGGACTTCATTCGTTTCATCGCGCAGGCAGTCGCGGACTTTTTCCAGCGTGACTTTTTTCATATTGATGCAGTATGCATCTTCCATGGCCGGATAAAAAGTCTTATCCGGATTGCGCGTCTCTAATTCATAGAAGACGCCGCCTTCCGTACCAATGATGAATTCCTTGGCATCGGACTGGCCGGCATAATCAATGATGCCCGACGTACTGCCGACATAATCAGCCAGGGCCAGGACTTCTTTGCGACATTCCGGATGAGCCAGGAACAAGGCCTGCGGATGGGCTGCCTGGACCTTTTTCACATAAGCCGGGTCGACCGTATCGTGGCGCGGACAAAAGCCATTGTTGAGGATAAAATGCTTGTCCGGGACCTGTGTCGAAACGTAATGGCCCAGGTTCTTGTCAGGCGTAAAGAAAATATGCTTATTCGGCAGCTTCCGGACGATCTTGACGGCATTGGACGAAGTGACGCAGACATCGGACACGGCCTTGACAGCAGCCGTCGAATTGACATAGCAGACGACGGCCAGATCATCATATTGGGAACGGACTTTTTCAATCGTCGCCACATCGGCCATATGGGCCATGGGGCAGCTGGCCGTCGCATCGGGCATGAGGACTTTCTTTTCCGGGTTCAGCATTTTGGCACTTTCACCCATAAAATCGACACCGGCAAAAACGATGATCCTGGCATCCGTTTCGATAGCCTTCTTGGCCAGACCAAAAGAATCACCGACAAAATCAGCATATTCCTGCACTTCATCAGGAACATAATAATGAGCAAGGATAATAGCCTGCTTCTCTTTCTTCAGAGCTGCAATCTCATCTTCGATATACACCAAACTTCATCCTTTCAGGGAAAAGGTTGCCCCACAAAGACAACCTTTATGTGACAACCTCTTTTATTTAAAGTACATAACGGCTCATCATCCCTTGCGGGATACACCGTTTTTTTGTTTACCCTATTATACCGTATCGGTAAAGATTTGACAATACTACTGTCAAGACAGTGTAAGATATGAAAAAGGGACTGTCGCACGAAGGTTTCTGCCATCATGCGAGGCCCGTTCTCTTTAATGTTTGAAGTTTGATGTTTGATGTTTGATGTGGATGGTTTTAAATTTAAAGCCATCTGCTGCAAATTACAAGTTCCGTACTACAAACTATTATCTTATATCAATTTATTTTTCTTGGCAATCTCAGCAACTGCTTCGATAGAAAGTTTCATGTACCGGGCAATTTGCTCGAAAGATAACCCATCTTTAATCATTTCGAGTGCTGCTTCCCTATCTTTCCTTTCAGAATTTCGCTTTTCTTGCTCAACACCTCTTTCTATGCCCTTTTCTATGCCCTTTTCTATGCCCTTTTTTATGCCCTTTTCCATGGCTCTTTCGTAGATTCCTTCACCTAAGTTGCACATAGTGGTTACATCCTCCTTCCCCTTAGCAGTCAAATCAATATCATATTCATCATGTAAGGTTGCTAGCAGGTCTTCTGATTTCATCTTCTTGACAAACAATAAATATAACAGGTGCATCAGCCGGTCTCTCGTCCTGTTATTTCCCAGATATACGAAGACAATACCCATGAGATCATAATTTGCCATGGGTTCTTTATAGCGGTGCAGTAGATGCTGTTCTTTTAACTGATACCGATTGATAGCATTTTTCCCATGTGGACTTTCCATGCAAATCCAGATAGAATAAACTTTCTTAATCTTACCATAGTCACTACCTGTGAATTCTGTTTCCTTTTGGGAGGAAATAAGTCGGCTGATATAGTATACAGCCCGTTTCATCAGGGGATAAACTTCGCCTTTCTTGTTCTTAGGCGATAAGGATTTCTGGGCTTCTACATTTATAATTAACGTGATTACGTCATCTGTACCAGGAGCTTTTGCATGGAACAAGATATCAAAAGTTACACTGCCTTCTGTAATGCTGTTATCCTCGTTCTGCATCCCGTGTATATTAGGATTGTCCTGTTTTTCTAAATAGTGACGCACAGCATTTGTTTTATCTTTATATACCGGTACTACGCTCACCAATGGTTTACCTTCTATGCATCGGTCAGCGATATCATTGAGGCTGGCCGATGCAAATTCGGGTATAGTCCGTTTTAAGATATAAGCCAGGATTTTCTTTTCTGACAACACACCTTTCGCCGCTTTATCATATCTTAATCTATCATTTCCTACTAACGCCTCATCGACTGCTGTATCTAATTGGCTCATCGGGCCCACCTCCTTTATTCTCATTGTAGCAAATATACTCATTTTGTACAACGCGAATGAGAGGCAGTTTTCGGAATAATAAAAATAAGCACATGTTCCCTGTCCATTTCAAAGGGACAAAGAACATGTGCCTATCTAAAAACAAGGGTATAAACTTTTAAAGATTTTCTCTGAAAACTACAAACTCCGTACTACAAACTATAAAGAAGTTTGTGTCTAGTTTTTCGTAGTGTGATCGTAGTATTTCGGATCGCTGAAATATTCTTTGGTCTTGGCCCGTACCTGCGGGAAGAGGATGAGCAGGGCAATCATGTTGGGGATGACTACCAAGCCCATGGCGACGTCCTGGATGCCCCAGACGAGGTTGATTTTACCCAAGGAGCCGATGAGGCACAGGAAGGGGAAAATGTATTTTACGACATTCGTGACTTTATTGCCAAAAGCATAGGTAAAGCTCTTGGCTGCGTTCCACCACTGGCCCATCAAGGTCGTAAAGCAGAAGATGAGCAGGGCCAATGTACCAGCGTGTTTCAACGGTTCCCAGACCGTGCCGAAGGCATTGAGGGCCAGGACGGTTGCCGAATGGCCGGAGTGCTGCATATCCGTAACGCCGACGACCAGGGCCGTAATGCTGCAGATGACGATGGTATCGACAAAGACTTCGGCAACACCCGTAATCCCTTCATCGACCGGATGCGGCACGATGGAACAGCCGTGAGCAAAAGGCGCCGTGCCTTCCCCGGCTTCGTTGGAATACATGCCGCGGGCAATCCCGTACTGCATCGCCTTGGCAATGACATAGCCGCCGGTGCCGCCGGCAACGGAATCAAAAGACCAGGCCTGCGTAAAGATTTCAGCAAATACGTGCGGCAGCTGCTGGATATTCAGTAAGACGACCAGTAAACCAATGACAATATAGAAGATGGACATGGCCGGGACGAGGTTCATGGCCAGGTTAGCCAGGCGCTTCAAGCCGCCCAGGGTGATGCATAAAAGCAAGATGATGAGGACGACGCCGGTCATGTACGTCGGAACACCATAGTTGGAATAGAGGATACCGGAAATCGTATTGGACTGCACCAGGTTAGCCCCCATCATCTTCGTGCACATCAGCACGGCAATGACGATACCGAGCCAGGGCATTTTAAGCCCATCGCGGATATAATACATCGGACCGCTGAGGAGATTGCCATTTTCGTCTTTCCCACGATACATCTGAGATAAGACGATTTCGCCGTATTTCAGGGCCATGCCGAAAAAGGCAGCTACCCACATCCAGAAAACGGCACCCATACCGCCGGAAAGGATGGCCGTGGCTACGCCGACGACATTACCACCGCCGACGTTACCCGCCAAAGTAACCATCATGGCCTTGAAAGTAGAAATAGAGCCGTTGCCTTTGTCTTCATGACGGGATTTATAAGAATCAATAAGAGTCCGGCGGATAATGAAACCAAAATGGCGGACCTGGATGAATCCATTGGAAACAGTATACAAAATCCCTAAAGCCAGTAAAACGAAGACCAGCCATCTCCCCCATAACCAGGAATCAATCAATTGCACAATCGCTTCTAAATTTTCCATGTCAATCTCCTTTCAGGACGCGCTTCACCATATCGGGGAAATTACCAATGACACAATCGACACCATAGTCACGCAATTGCTTGACGCTGGCTTCATCATTGACCGTAAACGTATTGATTTCGATATGATGCGATTTGATTTCGGCTACCGTTTCGGCGGTCAAACTGCCATAATAGGGATGATAACACTGAACGCCGACGCCTTTGGTATAAGCACCGGGGTTGATGAGCCATGTTTCTGTCAACAAGCCATATTTCAAATCCGGCGCCAAGGCTTTCATCCGTAAGACGCTTTCATGATTGAAACTGGAAATAATGACTTTATCTTCCAAATGATAGCGCTGCAAAACAGGCCATACCCTGGCTTCAATCCCAGGATAAGGATAAACTCCCGTCTTCAATTCAATGTTGGTCACTAAGGGAGTTTCGGCTACCCACCGGCAATACTCGTCAAAAGTCGGGATAGTCTGGAATCCCGCTTCGGCTGAATAGATATACGACGCATCGAGTTTCTGAAGCTCATCCAGCGTATAATCGCGGACATAGCCGGAACCATTCGTCGTCCTGTCGACCCGTTCATCATGGATGACTACGAGCTCGCCATCCTTGGTCAACTGTACATCCATTTCAATCCCATCAGCCCCACATTCCAGGGCCTTGCGGAAAGCAAGCATCGTATTTTCTGGATACTTGCCGCTAAATCCGCGATGTGCAAAATTCTTCATAAAAAAACCTCCTGAATAATAATTCTGTGTCTATTATAGAATATATCGGCTTTTCGACGCAAGAAATTTTTTTCATTCAAAAATTAACAATATTCTACAGATTACAATACGGGTCATATCCATACAAAAGGGACCTGCCGCAACAAGGTGCAGCAGGTCCCTTTAGGATATCAAGATTTCAGCCACTCACGAGCCACTAACAGCTAACGGCTAACCACTAGCCCTCATCCATGTATCAAGTCGAGCATGGCGTGGAGTTTGTCGATGGTGTCTGCCGCTTCCTGGCGTACGTCTTCCGGATCTCGGGTGATGCGGGCGACGCCGCTGTCCATGGCGGCTTTGGCGACGGCTGCGGCGACGGCCGGGGCGACGCGTTTATCGAAGGCATCGGGGATGACGTGGTCTTCGGCCAGTTCGTCATCGCTGACGAGAGATGCGATGGCATAGGAGGCAGCCAGTTTCATATCTTCATTGATACTGCGGGCCCGGACGGCCAGGGCGCCGCGGAAGATACCCGGGAAGACCATGACGTTGTTGATCTGGTTCGGTGCATCGGACCGGCCGGTCCCGACGACTTTGGCCCCGGCCGCTTTAGCCGAAGCGTAGTCCGTTTCCGGAATGGGGTTGGCCATGGCGAAGACGACGGCATCGTCGGCCATGGACTGGATGATTTCCTTGGTAAAGATATGCGGTGCCGATACGCCGAGGAGGAGATCAGCCCCTTTGACGGCATCGGCCAGAGTCCCATGGGCATGAGACGGGTTGGTCAGGGATGCCAGTTCCGCCTGGACGGGATTGAGGCCTTCCATGCCAGCGTAGAGGATTCCCGGACGGTCGACCATGGTGACGTTCTGAGCCCCGGCGCGGACCAGGAGACGGCCAATGGAAGCACCGGCAGCACCGGCCCCATTGATGACGATGCGGGCGGTCTTCAAATCCTTATGGACATAACGGAAAGCCCCGATGACGCCGGCCAGGGCGGCAATGGCCGTGCCGTGCTGGTCGTCATGGAAGACGGGGATGTCCATTTCCTTTTTCAAGGTCTGTTCGATTTCATAGCATTTCGGCGAAGCAATGTCTTCCAGATTGATACCGGCAAAAGACGGCTGCAGGCGTTTCACCGTTTCGATGAATTCTTTCGGGTCCTTCGTATCCAGACAGATGGGAACGGCATTGACGCCGCCAAAGACCTTGAACAAGATGGATTTGCCTTCCATGACCGGCATGGCCGCTTCCGGACCGATGTCGCCCAGGCCGAGGACGCGGGTCCCATCGGATACGACGGCAATCATATTGCCGCGGCAGGTCAGATCAAAAGACAAATCCCGGTCCTTGGTGATTTCCCGGCACGGCTGGGCAACACCAGGGGTGTAGAGAATACTCAGGTCGTCGTGGGTCTTGAGGACTTCCCGGGGAATCGTTTCAATAATGCCGTGTTTGCCGCGGCGGATTTTCATGGCTTCTTCGTCAAAATTCATGGTACTAAAACTCCTCCTATGAATAGTTATGCATTAAAAATAGCCTGGGGTTCCGTAAATTCCATCATCCCATCTTTGCCGCCTTCACGGCCGATGCCGCTGTCCTTAAAGCCGCCAAAAGGTGCTGTGACGTCGCGCGGGCTGTCGTTGACGTAGACGTTGCCCGACAAGATAGCGGCCGCCACTTTCGAGGCTTCTGCCTTATCCGGTCCCCAGACGGCGGCGTTGAGGCCATAAGGCGTATCGTTGGCTATGGCCAGGGCTTCGTCGACAGTATCATAAGCAATGACGCTGAGGACGGGGCCGAAGATTTCTTCGCGGGCGATGGTCATGTCATTAGTCACATCGGTAAAGATGACGGGCTGGACATAATACCCCTTTTCCGGCGCATCCGGACGGCCGCCAGCCAGGAGCGTCGCTCCTTCTGCCATCCCTTTGGCAATATAGGCATCGACGGTCTGCCACTGGTCATACGAAGCGACAGGGCCGATTTTCGTCGTTTCCAGGGCCGGGTCGCCAACGGTATATTCCGGCAGTATCTTCAGCATGAGCTGTTCGATCTGTTCCTTTTCTTCCCGCGGAATGATGAGGCGCGACAGGGCCGTACAGGTCTGGCCGCTGTTGAGGAAGATGGAATTGAAACACTGGCGGATAGCTTTTTCATAGTCCGCCCCTTTCAAGAGGACGAAAGGCGACTTGCCGCCCAGTTCCATGCTGATGCGCTTCATAGAGCCCAAGGCGCGCTGGGACACCTTGATGCCAGCTGCTGTCGACCCCGTGAAGGACACCATGGCGATATTCGGGTCATCACAGATGGCATTGCCGACCTGGCTGCCCCGGCCGGCGACGAGGTTGAAGACGCCTTTGGGGAAACCGGCCCGGTCAAAGGCTTCAGCCAGGTAATACGCCGTCACGGGCGTGTGCTGACTCGGCTTGAGGACCACCGTCGCCCCGACGAGCAGGGCGGGAATGACTTTCTGTATAATCTGACCTAAGGGATAATTCCACGGCGTAATGCAACCGATGACACCCAGGGGCCGGCGGTAGACGACGGATTGGGACAGATGTTCGACCAGTGGCAATTCTGGTGCCAAGTCGATATACGACTGGGTCCGCACGAACTGATAGCCAATATGGTTGGTCCGGGCAAAGGCCACAGGCGCCCCTAATTCCTTGACGACAGCATCGACCAACTGCGGTTCCAATTTAATCATCTGGACCAGCAGTTTTTTCATATAAGTAATACGGTCTTCCAACGGCATGGCCGACCAGGCCGGAAAGGCTTTGGCAGCCGCCTGGGCAGCAGCAGCGACATCGTCGGCACCGGCTGCGGCGACCGTGGCAAAGACGCTCTTATCAGCCGGATTCTCGACGTCGATATATTGGCCAGACAAAGGCGCAACCCACTGGCCATCGATGTATAATTTCTTCAAATCCATGAAATTACCCCCTTTTACTCGAGATTATTCTTTAATTATAGAGAGAAGTCATTGATTATGCAAGTCAGAAAAAGAGGCTGTCGCATGAAGACAGCCTCTTTTTGAGTATTAAGTTTGCAGTTTGTAGTTTTTAGTGAAGACTTTTAAATTCAAAGCCATCTTCTATAAACTACAAACTCCGAACTGCAAACTATAAAGTGAAAGGGGTCCTGCATGATGGCAGAAGCCTTCGTGTTGACAGCCCCATACAAAGGAGGTGGCCTTTTGATTGCTGAAATAATCATCAATACGACGGCCAAACGACTGCAGCAGACGTTTTCCTATAGTATTCCCCCTGGCCTGGCTGTCCGCGTCGGCAGCCGCGTCCTCGTGCCTTTCGGCCATCGCCGGGAAGAGGGTATCGTCGTCGCTCTCCATGAGCAGCTGGATGAACCGGTCGATTTCACGCTGAAGCCTGTCGAGGGCCTGCTCTCGACGCAGACTGGATTCCAGGAAGAGATGATCCGCACGGCCCTTTGGATCCGCGATTACTATGTCTGTAACCTGTCCGACGCGCTGCGCCTTTTCATGATCGACAAGAAAGGACTGATACGACAGGAACACCTGGCTGTCGGCCCGGCTGAGCCCGTGAGCCCGGAAGGACGGCAGCTCCAGGCCTATGTGGCTGACAAGGGGAACCGTGAAAAGGGCAGCCTCGTCCGCCGCTTTGGCAATGAACTCGTAGAACAGGCTTTAGCCCGCCAGGTCCTGACCAGCCGGATTTATTATAAGAACCAGATTGCTGACAAGATGGAAGACTGGCTTTCCTTTGTCCATGATGATGACGAAGACCTCCTTCACGGCCGTCGCCGCCAGCAGGAACTGCTCCAGGCGTTGAAAGCGAAGGGGGAAGGGGCCGTTTCCTATTGGCAGGGCCAGGGCTACAGCCGCGATCTCATGCGCCGACTCTGTGCGACGGGATTGGCCCGCTGGAGCCAGCGGCCGGCCAGGACGACGAATATCCTGCCGACCCTTTCCGGCGATGTCCCTTTTACCCTGACGCCGGAACAACAGCAGGCAATAAAAGTTATCGGAAGCGATGATCAAGGAAAAACCTACGTCCTTCACGGTATCACCGGCAGCGGTAAGACCGAAATCTACATGCAGCTAGCCAGCCAGGTCTTGAAAAAGGGGCAGCAAGTCATTGTCTTGGTGCCGGAAATCGCCTTGACGGGCCAGATTGTCCGCCGTTTCCTGCGCCGCTTCGGCGATGATGTCGTCGTCATGCACAGCCAGCTTTCCCAGGGTGAGAAGCGTAACAACTGGCTGCGTATGCAGAACGGGACGAGCCATATCTGTATCGGCGCCCGTTCGGCTATCTTCACAGCGGCTCAGTCCATCGGCCTGATTATCGTCGATGAAGCTCATGACAGTTCGTATAAACAGGATGAGGCCCCGCGCTACCATGCTGTAGCCGTCGCCCGCCAGCGGGCCGCTTACTATGGCTGTCCTGTCATTCTGGGCAGTGCCACGCCGGCCTTGGGAGACTACTACAAGGCCCGGCAGGGCGACTATGTACTGGTCGAACTGAAAGAGCGTGTCGGCCAGCGGCCGCTGCCATCGGTCCAGGTCGTCGATATGCGTGATGAACTGGCCCATGGGAATTACCGCGTCGTTTCCGACCGTTTATTGAACCTCCTGGAAGAAACGCTGGCAGCCCGGCAGCAAGCTATCATCCTGCTAAACCGCCGCGGTTTCTCGACGTTCGTCATGTGCCGCAAATGCGGCTATGTCGTCAAATGTGATACCTGCGACGTGGCCATGGTCTACCATCGCCAGGCAGCCCACCTGCGCTGTCATTACTGCGATGCCGAAAAGCCCGTACCGACGATATGCCCGTCGTGTGGCAGCAAGTACATCAAATTCTTTGGCAGCGGTACGGAAAAGGTGGAACAGCAGCTCCACGAACTCCTGCCATCGGCGCGCATCGTCCGCCTCGACCAGGATAGGACCAGCCGCAAGCACAGTGGCGACCGCATCATCGAAGCCTTCCGCCGCCACGAATACGACATCCTTCTGGGGACGCAGATGGTTGCCAAAGGCCACGACTTTTCCGGCGTCAGCGCCGTCGGTATCTTATCGGCCGACAGCCTGCTCAATATCCCGGCCTACTGGGCCGGGGAACGGACCTTCCAGCTCCTGACCCAGGCGGCTGGAAGGGCTGGACGCGGTGATATTCCTGGCCGCGTTGTCATGCAGACCTACGCACCGGACCACTACGTCATTCAGTGCGCCGCCCGCCAGGATTACCGGGCCTTTTATGAGCAGGAAATCCAGTTCCGGAAAGAATTGGGGTATCCGCCTTTTCAGGAAATGGCCAAAATATTGGTCCAGGATGAGTCGGAAGAACAGGCCTGGCGAAAAGCCAATGACGTCGCAGCGGCCTTGAACAGCTGGAACCGGGACCATGGCGATGAAGTCGTCGTCATCGGCCCCTATGAAGACGTCATCAAGAAGATACGCAATAAGTACCGCGTTGTCCTATCCCTGACCGGGAAAGAACTGACAGCCGTCAAAAAAGCCATGCAGCACCTCGAGGCCTGCTGGCAGACCGGCGTCCTCATCGACGTCGATCCCGTATAATCCTTTATAATCGTACCTGCCTTTTCAGCCCATCCGTGATATGAGCACATTCCCGCATCAGGTAGAAACGGGCGCCCCATGTGGCGCCCCTACAGGGATTTTACGGAATCCCCGCAGCAATTGTAGGGGCTTGCACGTGGCGAGCCCGCTCTAGGATATGTGTGCTTTCCCGGACAGGCTGTTGGCGGAATCATCCAAATTCCTAACGGGTCGCCCACGTGGTGACTCCAGCAGTGCAAAATACAAAAGATGGAAGAAGCGTTCTGAGAAACTTCATGGCCATAGCGCCCTTCAGGATACGTCCGTAACCGCTCTCAGTATTACTTCTTCCACTGCTGACAATGTAACATAACCTTTAAGATGCTGTCAATGGAGACAGAAGAGGAATGGGCCATTTCAAGCAATTACGAGGAATCTATAGCATTTCTGGCGATTTCATACTATAATAGAAAAGAATAAGCATTTTTACTATTACAATGAGGTGAAAGTTATATGGCAGTACTCTCTATTATTAAAGCCGGGGACCCCGTCTTGAAAGCGACGGCGGAACCCGTTACGAAAGTGAATAAACATATCAAGAAATTACTCGATGACATGGCAGAAACGATGTATGCTGCCGAAGGTGTCGGCTTGGCTGCACCGCAGGTCAATGAATCGCTGCAGCTCATCGTCCTCGATGACGGCAACGGCCTCATCGAACTCATCAATCCGGAAATCCTGGAAAAGTCGGACGACACCAACGTCGACACCGAAGGCTGCCTGAGCATCCCAGGGTTTTACGGCAAGGTGGAACGGGCTTCTAAAATCAAGGTCCGTTCGCTGACGCGCCACGGCAAGACCGTCATCTATGAACCGGAAGGGTTCCTGGCCCGCATCTTCCAGCATGAAATCGACCATCTCTATGGCCATCTGTTCATTGAAAAAGCGACGGATTTACAGAAAGTAGGGAATTAATGGATAAGTTACGTATCGTATTCATGGGGACGCCGGACTTTTCTGTCCCGTCCTTGGAACAACTGGCCCAGGCCGGTTACGATATCGCGGCTGTCTACAGCCAGCCCGATAAGCAGCGGGGACGCGGCAAGAAAGTGACCTTCTCGCCGGTCAAGGAAAAAGCCCTGGAACTGGGAATCCCTGTCTTCCAGCCTGATTCCATGCGCAGCGATGAAGTCATCGAACAACTCCGAAGCCTTTCGCCGGATGTCATCATCGTCATTGCCTATGGAAAGATTTTGCCGAAAGCCATCCTGGACATCCCGAAATACGGCTGCCTCAACGTCCATGGCTCGCTGCTGCCGAAATATCGCGGCGCGGCTCCCATTCAGTACGCTGTCAAGGACGGCGAAGCCGAAAGCGGCGTGACCATCATGCTCCTCGACGAAGGCATGGATACGGGGAAGATGCTGAAAAAAGCGGCCATTCCCCTGGATGCCAAGGAAACGACGGGGACACTTTTCGATAAATTGTCTATCCTCGGGGCCCAGACCCTGCTCAACGTCCTGACCGACCTGGAGGGCTATGAAAGCCGCGCCGTCGCCCAGGATGAAAGCCAGGCGACATATACGGCCAAGATTACTAAGGAAGAAGCCTGCATCGACTGGTCCCAGGATGCGGCTGTACTGGAACGGCTCATCCGGACGCTGGATCCCCATCCCGGCGCCTATACTATCTGTCATGATGGCAAGCGCCTGAAGATATGGGCGGCTGATGTCGTCGAAGGGGCAGAAGCTGCACCGGGAACCGTATTATCGGTGACCAAAAAACAATTCACTGTCCAGACCGGGAAAGGGGCCTTGCGTATCCGCGAAGTCCAGCCCGAAAGCCGCAAACGCATGGCTGCTGCCCAATATCTGCAAAGCGCAGCCTTGACGGCCGGTGAAGTATTATAAATGGAACTCAGCGCAGAGAAGCGGGACAACTGCCGCAAAAAAGACGGTTGCCCTGCTTTTGTGCTGTTCACTATTGATTTTTAGAAACACGGAGGAATCCATGAACGTTCGTGAAATTGCCTTTCAGAGCCTGCTGACTATCTGCCGCGATGAAGGCTACAGTAATATCGTCGTCTCCAAGGCGATACAGAGCCATCAATTTGCCGACAGGGACCGGCGTTTTTATACAGAACTCGTTTACGGCACCTTGCGCTGCCTGAATTATCTGGACTGGATCATATCCCAGATCAGTACGCGCAAACTGCAAAAACTCGACCCTGTCTGCCTGGCCATCATCCGTCTGGGCTTATATCAGATATTCGGCATGAGCAAAGTCCCCGAATCGGCGGCCTGCAATGAAGCTGTCAAGATGGCGACGAAGTTCGGCAACCGGGGCATGGCCAAATTCGTCAACGCCATGCTGCGCAACAGCATCCGCCGCCGCAGCCAGTTCGTCATCCCCGATAAGGGGGAAAACATCACAGCCTATCTGTCTCTGACTTATCATCAGCAGGAATGGCTCGTCCGCCGCTGGCTCGAAGCTTATGGCCCGGACGATACGGAACGGCTCTGCCAGTATTTCGATACCATTCCGCCGCTGTGCCTGCGCGTCAATACGACTCAGACCCGCCGTGACGACCTGCTGGCCGAATTGGAAAGACAAGGCCTGCCGGCCCGTCCGTCTGCCATTTCGCCGGATGGTATCTACCTCGACGGCAATCCGGGCATCCATGAGCTGACCTGCCTGCGCGATGGCCGGGCCCTCATCCAGGATGAACCGTCCCAGCTGGTCGCCCATATCGTCGACCCCCAGCCGCATGAAGTCGTCTTCGACGTCTGCGCCGCTCCCGGCGGCAAGACGACGCACCTGGCTGCGCTGGGCGGCCCGTCGTGCATCGTCTACGGCGGCGATATCCATGAGCATAAACTGCGGCTCATCGAATATAATGCCCAGAAACTGGGCCTCAAGAATGTGCGGACCCTGCTTCAGAATGGCTGCACGATTGGTCAGAAATACGCTGGCAAAGCCGACCGGGTCCTGGTCGATGCGCCTTGTTCGGGCCTCGGCGTCCTGCGCCACAAGATCGACCTGCGCTGGCGCAAGAACCCCAGCGATTTGCGCACCCTGCCAGCCCTGCAGCGGCGTATCCTGGATAGTGCGTCCCAGTGCGTCCGTCCGGGCGGCATCCTGGTCTACAGCACTTGTACCATCAATGATGATGAAAACAGCCGTATTGTAGCTGACTTTTTGAAGAACCATCCGGAATTCCACCTCGAAAATGCGACGCAGTGGCTGCCTGTCCCCGGCCATGAAGGCCCGTTCATCCAGCTCCTGCCGCAGCGCGATGGCCTGGACGGTTTCTTCATTGCCCGCATGAAGAAGGAGAGCTGACATGCGAAATGTATTTGATATGACTAAAAAGGAACTGCAGACGTTCCTCGTCGCCCAGGGAATGAAGAAATTCCGGGCCGACCAGATTTTCCATTATCTTTATAAAGAAAACATCTTTTCCTGGGATGAAATGGTCCTGCTGCCGAAGAAAGACCGGCAGATTCTCAAGGACGTCCTGCCCCTGGCCTTTCCGGAAATCGTGTCCCGCCTGGACGCCCCCGATGGCCAGACAGTCAAACTGCTCTTGCAGCTGGCTGACGGCGAAACCGTTGAGACGGTCCTCATGATGCATGATTATGGCAACTCCATCTGCGTGTCATCCCAGGTCGGCTGTGCCGTTAACTGCGCCTTTTGTGCATCTGCCAAGAACGGCTTCGTCCGTAATTTGTCGGCTGGCGAAATGGTCGCCCAGCTCCTGGCTTTTCGCAAATACGTCACGCCGGATCTGCACTCCATCGTCATCATGGGGACAGGGGAACCGCTCCTCAATTATGACAATGTCATCCGCTTCATGAAGCTCATCCACGACAAGGATACACTCTATCTGGGCTATCGCAACATGGCCTTGTCCACATCGGGCATCGTCCCCAAGATGTACGACCTGGCAAAAGAAGGGATGCCCATCACCCTGGCCGTGTCCCTCCATGCGCCGAACGACACCTTGCGGCGGCGTATCATGCCGATTGCCGAGAAATATCCCTTGGAAGATATCCTCAAAGCGGCACGCCACTATTTCGACGTTACTGGACGAAAGGTTACCTTTGAATATATCCTCATCAAAGGCCTGACCTGTACCAACGCCTGCGCCAAGGAACTGGCCCGCCTCCTGGGCGGTCAGAACATCCTGGTCAATGCCATTCCCATCAATGATAATTATGATGTCGGCCTGTACCGTCCTGATGAAAAGACGATGAATGAATTCGTTACCTATCTGCAGCGTCATGGCGTCCCCGTCACCTTGCGGCGGGAAATGGGAAGCAAAATCCAGGCGGCCTGTGGCCAGCTGCGGATAAAACGCGAAAAAATTTGACAGGTGACGGCGAATATGATATGAATTAAAGTGTACCTATAACGAAACACCGTGAGAGGACGTGAGAATTTGGGCACATACGGTGAATCCAAAATCGGCCTGGTTCGAAAAGTGAATGAAGATTCCTTTTATATCAGCCACGAGAAAAACGTACTGGCCGTAGCCGACGGTATGGGCGGCTATGTAGGCGGTGAAATCGCCAGCAAGACCGCCGTAGAGGCCATCGCCTATTATTTTAAGAACTTTAGTTATGCGGCACCAGTACAGCTGGAGAAGGCCATTCAATATGCGAATTCCAGTATCCTCAGCAAGACTCTGATCGATCCATCGCTCAAGGGGATGGGGACGACTGTTTCTTTAGTTACGCTGGCCCGCCATATGGCTTTTTGGGGTCACGTCGGCGACAGCCGTATCTACTTGTACCGCGACGGGGAGTTCACACAGATTTCTGCCGACCATACCATCGTCCAGGTTCTGCTCGATAAAGGCAAGATAACCGAAGAAGAGGCGATGGATCATCCGCAGCGCCATGTGCTGACCAGAGCCGTCGGCGTCGATGAAAACTTGATTGTCGACAGCGGAGCTTTTGAAGTACAGCCGAAAGATCGTATCCTGATTTGTTCGGACGGCCTGACGTCGTTCATCCAGAAACAGGAACTCTACGATGCCGTCGGCGATTATCGCCGGACGGAACGGGAAATCATCAACGATCTCTTTGCCCGCGTTTATGAGAACGGGGCTAACGATAATGTTACCGCAATTTTAACGACCATATAATCGGGAACGACTATGAAAGTGGTGGAATAGCTAAAAATGATTGGTCATATCTTAGATAACAGATACAAGATATTGGAAAAAGTAGGCACAGGCGGCATGGCCAGCGTGTACAAAGCACAGGATATCCTCCTGGACCGGATCGTCGCCGTAAAGATACTTCATTCAAAATACGGCAACGACCACGATTTTGTCGTTCGCTTCCGGCAGGAAGCCCAGGCGGCTGCCAAATTGTCACATCCCAATATTGTCAATATATACGACGTCGGCTACGATGAAAATGTCCATTACATCGTCATGGAATTCGTGCGCGGCGAAACGTTGAAAGAATATATCGAAAAACACGGCCATCTGCCGATCAATACGTCGATACAGATTGCCTTCGATATCGGCGAAGCACTGGAAAATGCCCATGCCAACGGCATCGTCCACTGCGATATCAAGCCCCATAATATCCTGGTCACCGAGACAGGGCGCATCAAAGTCGCCGACTTCGGTATCGCCCGGGCCGTAAATTCTGTCGAAAACAGCGACCGCACGGTCCTCGGCTCGGTCCATTATTTTTCGCCGGAACAGGCCAGCGGCGGCCATATCGACGAACGGACGGATATTTACTCCCTGGGCGTCGTCATGTACGAAATGATGACCGGTGTCGTCCCTTTTCAGGGTGATACGGCCATCAGCATCGCCTTGAAGCACGTTCAGGACGACATTCCCTTGCCGACGAAGTACAACCGCCGTATCCCGCGGCTCGTCGAACAGGTCATTTTGAAGGCCATGGCCAAGAACCCGGATGACCGTTTCCAGTCCATCGGTGAGATGATGTCGGAACTGCGCTTGTCCCAGGGCTTCATCAACACCAACGGCGCCCGGCCGATTATCAGCAAGGGACCATATAACTTCGGCACGCAGAAACTGCAGCCCATCAAGGAAAAAGACCTGCCCGAAGAAGAACCGAAAGAAAAGAAGAAGAACCCCTTTACGCGGTTCATGGACTCTATCAGCAATCATTCGCAGAAAACCATCATCATCGGTATGCTCGGCGTCTTCCTCGTCGCCTTTGTCTGGGCCTTCTTTTCCTTCGGGAATTTTTGGAGTACCGAAGACATTACCGTACCGGATGTGACGGGCAAACAGGTTGAAATCGCCAAGAAAATACTGAAAGATAAGAAACTCGACGTTTCCGTCAAGGAAGTGGAAAGCGATGAAGTGCCGGTAGGCGAAGTCATTTCCCAGACGCCGTCCGGCGGGGCCGTCGTCAAGGCCAACCGGACCATTTATCTGACCGTCAGCAAGGGGAATAAGGGGGAAGAAGTCCTCATACCGGACCTGCGGAGCCTGACCCTCGACGAGGCGGAAAAGAAGCTGAAGGAAATCGGCCTGTCTGTCGGCAAGGTGCGCTACAAAGAGAGTGCCCAGTATGCTGACGGGACCATCATTGAACAGGACCCGGAATCGCCGAAGAAAGTCGAAAAGGGGACGAAAGTCAATCTCGTCGTCTGCCGCAAGAGCGAAGCAGAAAAAGAAGCTGAAGCGGCCAAGAATGAAGCGCCCAATACGAGCGGCATGACCCTCGATGCGGCGGTGAAAGCCTTGGAAAGCGCCGGTTATTCCGTCGGCAGCGTATCTAACCTCGATTCGTCGAAGGACAATTCGCAGGCCGTGGTTACGGGCCAGACGTCAGAAGACGGTAAGGTCGTCAACTTGTCCGTCGAGTATCCCTCGTCCCAGAGCAGCCAGAGCTCGCAGCAGAGCAGCTCCAGCAGCTCCGACGGCAGTGCCAATAACCAGGAACCGGCCGGGACGCCTCATTACGGAACGGTCAACATCAGCGTGCCGTCCGGGGCTTCCAGCCAGCACGTCCAGATCGTCGTATCCGACGATAATGGCTCGCGCGTCGTCTATGACCGCAATCAGGCTGGCGGCGACAACATCTCCAAGAGCGTCAGCGGCACGGGCAAGACGAGAGTCAAAGTATACATCAACAATTCGTTAGTACAGGACCAGTATATCTAAGGGGAGGAACATGACAAAAGGACGCGTCATCAAGAACTATAACGGTTATTATTACGTCGATGCCGGCCGGGAAAACCTGGTCGAGTGCCGGCGCCGCGGGAAATTACTGAAAGCCAAGATTCTCGTCGGCGACGAACTGGAAATTACCGAACTGGGCCAGGACAAGGGCGTCATCGAAGCCCTGCTGCCCCGGCGCAACCAGATACGCCGGCCGGCGGTGGCCAATATCGACCAGCTGCTGGTCATCATGGCCGCGAAATCGCCGGATCCGAACCAGTTCCTCGTCGATAAGATGCTCATGACCTGTGAATACGGCGGCATCCATCCGACCTTGTGCTTCAATAAGTGTGACCTGGACCGGGAGACAGCCGAAACCTACAAGGCCTTTTATGAACGCTGCGGCTATGACGTCTATCTCGTGTCGGCCAAGACCGGCGAAGGAATCGATACGCTCCGCGGGCTTTTGCCACACCGCATGACGGCCTTTGCCGGCCCGTCGGGTGTCGGCAAGTCGAGCCTGCTGTCGCAGATTTTGGGCCGCCGTGACTTATCCGTCGGCGCCGTCAGCGAAAAAATAAAGCGCGGCCGTCATACGACGCGCCATTCGGAAATCATGCGCCTCGACAGCGATACGTACGTCGTCGATACGCCGGGCTTCAGCGCCCTCGACTTCGAGCACCTCGACCCGAGAGAGGTCCTGCGCCTGTTCCCGGACATGCTGCCTTACAGCGGCGGCTGCAAGTTCTCGTCGTGTCTCCATTTGTCGGAACCGGAATGTACGGTCAAACAGGCCGTAGCCGACGGCCATATCCAAAAAGAACGGTATGAAACGTACTGTAAGATCCTCAATTCCATTGCAGAAAGGAAACGATAGTCATGGTAACCATTTGCCCATCTATATTATCGGCGGACTTCTCCCGCCTGGCTGAAGAAATTCAGGATGTTGAACAGAAGGGAGCCGATTGTATCCATCTCGACTTGATGGACGGCCATTTCGTACCCAACCTGACCTTCGGCGTCCCCGTCATCAAAGCCCTGCGCAGCTGCACAAAACTGCCTTTTGATGCCCACCTCATGGTCGAACATCCGGAAACCTATATCGATGGCCTGGCTGACGCCGGTGTCCAGTACGTCACGGTCCATCAGGAAGCCTGCACCCATCTCGACCGGGTCCTGCAGCAGATCCACGAAGCCGGCATGAAAGGCGGCGTCGCCCTGAATCCGGCGACTCCCGTATCGACCTTGTCCTGCCTGGCCGGACAGTTGGACATGATTCTCATCATGAGCGTCAACCCGGGCTTTGGCGGCCAGAAGTTCATCCCCTATGCCGTCGATAAGATCCGCCAGGCGAAAGCCCTCCTGGAACAGGCTGGCAATGCGACGGCTGTCATCGAAGTCGACGGCGGCGTCAATGCCAAGACCGTCCAGTCCATCAAAGACGCAGGTGCCACCTTCCTCGTCGCAGGCAGTGCCGTCTTCGGGGCCGCCGACCGGGCCGCAGCCATTGCGTCCTTAAGATAAGGACTTGTATTTCTTCTTTTCATGTGCTAAAATCATACATGTAGTTCAAATGAATAAGGATAGTCTTTGGGGCAAGGTGAGAAAGCAGCGCTTTCAATTCCTGACCGGCGGTGACAGTCCGCTAACCCGCAAGGGTTGAACCGATGCAATTTCGGTACCGACAGTACAGTCTGGATGGGAAAAGACGACAGATTGTGTTTTTGTTGCGCTCAAAGGGCTATGGGAATCTTACGTTCATAGCCTTTTTTTGTCTTGCAAATCTGAATAGAAGGGAAGGAATACATTGGAACCGGCAGAGTATATGAAAAAAGCCCTGGAACTGGCAAAGACCGCCCTGGGCTATACGACACCTAATCCTGCCGTCGGCTGCGTCATCGTCAAGGATGGCGAAATCGTCGGCACGGGATACCATCATAAGGCCGGCACGCCTCATGCTGAAGTATGGGCATTGCGTGAAGCTGGCGAGCGGGCTAAGGGAGCCACGGTCTATGTGACCCTCGAACCTTGTGCCCATTACGGGAGAACACCGCCGTGTGCCCGGACCCTCGTCGAAAAGGGCGTTGGTAAAGTCGTCATGGCCATGCTCGACCCAAATCCCTTAGTGGCTGGCAAGGGCGCAGCCATCCTGCGCCAGGCGGGCATCCCCGTCGAAGTCGGCCTGTTATCGAAGGAAGCGGCACAACTCAACGAAGTCTTCATCAAGAACATGATGATCCAGAAACCATTCATTGCCATCAAACTGGCCCAGAGCCTCGATGGCCGCACGGCTTCGCGGACGGGGAAATCCCAGTGGATCACCAACGAATGGGCCCGCAGCTATGGCCACTACCTGCGCTCCATCTATGACGGCATCTTAGTCGGCATCAACACGGTCCTGACCGATAATCCGCTCCTGACCAGCCGTATCGACCGGCCCGGCCAGGACGCACCGCATCAGCCCGTGCGCATCGTCCTCGATACCAAAGGGCGGACGCCGCTGACATCCCTCGTCGTCACCGATAAGACGACGCAGACGATCGTGGTCACGACGTCGTTATGCCCGGTAGAGAAGATGAAAGCATTAAAGGACGCCGGCGTCCGCATCATCCTGGCTCCGCTCCAGGATGGCAAGACCATCTACCTGCCCGACGCCTTGCAGCTCCTGCACGACGAAGGGCTGACCAGCATCCTGGTTGAAGGCGGCAGCACCATCCAGGGCAGTTTCTTCGATGCCCGCCTGGTCGATAAGATTTATGCCTTCATGGGGGATAAAATCATCGGCGGGACCGGTGCCCTGCCGTCTGTCGGCGGCTGCGGCGTCGATGCACTCGATGAATGTCTGCCGCTGGTCTACGATTCCGTAGAACTCCATGATAATAATGTATTGATTACGGCATATAATGCCAACAGGGAGGGCGCCTATGTTCACTGGCATCATTGAGGAACTGGGGACGATTGCCCATATGGACCGCCGCCCCGATTCCATCCGCCTGACCATTCAGGCACATAAAGTGTTAGAAGGCACGCAGCTCGGTGACAGCATTGCCGTCAACGGCGTCTGCCTGACCGTTACGGATATGACGGATTCGACCTTTTCGGCCGACGTCATGCATGAAACCATGCGCCGCTCGTCGTTCAGCACCATCAAGAGCGGATCTAAAGTCAACCTCGAACGGGCCATGCAGGTCGGCGGCCGTCTGGGCGGCCACATTGTCAGCGGCCACATCGACGGCATCGGCCATATCGCCCGCATCGCCACTGACGGGATTGCCCGGGTCATCACCATCTCCATTCCCAAGGATATGGAGGCGTTCATCGTCGAAAAAGGCTCTATTACCATCGACGGTATCAGCCTGACTGTTGTATCCGTCGGCAACAGCCAATTTTCCGTTTCCATCATTCCCCATACCATGGCCAATACGACCCTCATGGATAAGCATCCGGGCGCTATCGTCAATTTGGAAACCGATGTCATCGGGAAATATGTCCATAGCTTTACCGTCGGTCATCCGTCGTCGGTGTCTTCGGGCCTGACGATGGAAAAACTGCTGGAAAATGGATTTTAACATAATATTTCAGAA
>CABMPA010000008.1 GCA_902388315.1 uncultured Megasphaera sp.
GCGTGGTCGGCTGTGATCTGGACGGCATCGACTTTTTTCTGCTGCACCTGACTCATGAAATTCGTATAAGAAATTTCAGATTTGTCGGTCTTACTGCTCGTAAAGGCATCTATGATCGATACGGCGACGATGATGATGAGTAAGTATAAACTTACATTCCGCACAAATTTACTCAAAATATGGCTCCTTTCACTTGAATTTATGATAATGCTTTTTTATTCCAACCAATACAGTCTTATATTACCACACTTCTCCTAAAGCAACAACTATTTGGAATATACTTCTTCTTTCAAAATGCCGATATACGGCAGGTTGCGGTAACGGCTGTCGTAGTCGAGGCCATAGCCGACGACGAAGGCATCAGGGATTTCAAAACCGTTGTAGTCGACAGGCACTTCGACCTGGCGGCGGGCCGGTTTGCTGAGGAGCGTTGCCAATTTCACGGAACGGGCCCCCCGTTCTTTGAGCATCGGGACGAGATGGCTCAAGGTGACGCCCGTATCGATGATGTCTTCGACGATGAGGACATCTTTATCCTTGACGTCGTTATCGAGGTCTTTGCGGATCTTGAGGACACCGGACGACGTCGTCGACGAACCATAGCTGGAGCAGCTCATGAAATCGAAGTAGACCGGGCCATCGATGCAGCGGGCCAGGTCGGTAAAAAAGGTGACAGCCCCTTTGAGGATGCCGCACATGAGGATGGTCTTGCCGGCATAATCTTTGGTAATCTGAGCGCCCAGTTCGCGAACGCGGGCAGCAATCTGTTCTTCCGTAAATAAAATTTCTTTGATATCCTGATGCATCTTGTTTTCCTCCGTAAAAAGTAAATTACCGATGCCGTCTCCGGCGGGGGACGGCAGGGCCCAGACAGAGAGCAGTCCGGGTCGTATAAGCACAGGCCCGGCCGCACTGGAACTGCTTTCCAGCTCCTTTAGCGGCCAGGTCCCGTATCGTTTCAACATAATGGAAAGGCAGGTCCTGACATGAGCCCGTCGCTTCCTGCCACAGGCGGCGGATGAGGCGCCGCTGCATCGCCAGCGGCTGGGCCAGCAAGCGTTTCTTATCCAAAGACGGCCCGGCCCCCTCCCGAAAAGCGAACTCTTGGTACAACGCGTCCGCCGCCTGTTCCAGGAACGCGTCGTCGGCCCTGGCGATGTCGGCCAGGCGGTTCAAATCCGCCGTGATGGCCGGGTTGTACGTCTGCAGCTGTGGCAAAAGGTCCAGCCGTATACGGTTGCGGCGGTACTGCCGGCTGTCATTCGTCTCATCGTAGCAAACCGGCAGCTGGCGTTCTGCGGCATAGGCTCCCAATTCCGCTTTCGTCACAGCAAGCAGCGGGCGTATGATGTCCCCCCGCCGGGGAGCCATGCCAGCGAGGCCGTCGAGGCCGCTGCCGCGCAAGAGGTGGAGCAGCACTGTTTCGGCCTGGTCATCGGCATGATGAGCCACGGCGATGCGCTCTGCTCCGCAGGCACGGGCTGTTTCCCGCAATATGCGGTAGCGTTCCCGCCGCCCCACGGCTTCTTCTGAAGCCTTTTCCTGCCGGGCCAGTGCCGGTACGTCGACGTACTGCCAGGCAAAACCGCAATGGCGGCGCACGGCTTCCTGCCGTACCAGCCCGACTTCATCGTCAGCGGCCCTGCGGATACCGTGATGGACGTAACAGGCCGTCAAAGCCAGCCTATATAACGGAGCCAGGCGGCTCAGTATATCCAACAGGGCCAGCGAATCGGGTCCGCCAGAGCAGGCAACGACCAAAGCCCTTCCCGGCTGCCACAGGCCGTGCTGCCTGCCGTAAGCGTCTATCCGGTCGACGAGGTTCACGGCTGGCGGTCCCGGGAATTCCAGGCCGCATCATGAAAGGAATGGCGGAAAAAGACGCCTTCCATGAGGTCCCGTTCGCTGACGGTAATGGCCGGGATCTGATAGCGCTGGAGAAAGGACTTGGCAATGAGCAGGCCGGCGATGATGATATCGCTGCGCTTGGGCTGCAAGCCCGGAACGTGGCGCCGTTCTTCCGGCGTCATGGCCTGGAGCCGTTCGATATGACCGCACAAAGCGTCATAGGAAACGCAGTGGCCTTCGACTTTTTCCGCATCGTAGACGGCCAGCTGGAGATCCATGGCAGCCAGCGTCGTCAGCGTCCCGCCGACACCGATGAGCAGGTCCGGCCGGATTTTCATGGGCAGCCATTCCTGATAACAGTGATGCTCCAGGTGAGCGACGTCCTGACAGCTCATGACTTCCCCCCGCGTAAAGCGCACGGCGCCCATGGGGTAACTATGGGACCAGCACAGATTCCCGCCCCGGCCGGCAGCGACTTCGCTGCTGCCGCCGCCGATGTCGATGACGGCCGCCGTCACATCCGGTTTGAGCGAAGCCGTCGCCCCGGTAAAACTGAGCGACGCTTCTTCCAGGCCGGAAATCGCCCGGCAGTGCCATCCGAAGCGGGCCCGTACTTCTGCCAGGAAAGCCTGGCCATCGACGGCTTCGCGGACGGCACTGGTAGCTACGGCACAGACAGGAACGCCCGTCAGCTGGCCTTTCCAGCGTTCCATGGCCGCAAAGGATGCCTCCATCCCTGCCGGCGATAAGTGGTGTGTTTCATCAATATCTTTTCCCAGCCGCGTCGTCGCCAGTTCTTTCGGCGAAAAAATCCACGTACCCGGGACTTCCTGCCAGCCCGTCATGAGGCGCAGGGAGTTGGAGCCGATGTCGATGACTGCATACTTCTGATACTCCATAGATGCTCCTTTCCAATATCCTGTATCACAAGGCTGGTTCTGTCCCACCCCTGCGATAAACGTAAAAAGGCGCTGTCTTTGTGCGACAGCACCCTTTTTTACCATCTGCTATTCAATACTCAATCAGCATGGCGTGCACCGCGGCCGCCGCGTTTCGATTCCGTATTGCGTTTTAAATCCATCAGGCGTTCATCGCTTTCCTTGAGGAACTTGCTGAGTCGGTCTTCAAAAGAGAGAGAGCCCGACGAACGGCGCGAATCAAAGCCGTTATGCTGGCGGAATTCATGTTTCTGCCGAAAATCACGTTTCGGACGGAATTCTTTCTTTTCCGGTGCCGGCTGGGTCTGTTTGATAGACAGGGCGATTTTCCCCTTATCGTCTACAGACAACACTTTGACGTTTACCTTATCTCGCACTTTCAAAAAATCATTTACATCTTTGACATACTCATTAGCGACTTCAGAAATATGTACAAGACCTACCTTCTTATCCGGAAGCTCTACGAATGCGCCAAATTTTGTGATTCCTGTAACGGTACCTTCCATCACACTGCCTACTTCAATTGTCATGCTGTTTTAATTTCCTCCTTGTGATATCAGCATTATTGCTAAACGTATACAGCCATTATACTCATAATTGCCCAAAAATTCAATCATTAAAATACAAAATATAGCGGATTACGGCTTATAAGGAATTTCATCGGGCTTAGCCAGGCCAAACTGTTCTCGCGCCTCTCTGGCGATTTCATCGGGATCGTTCAGCTTATCGCGCCGTTCCCGGAGCCGGAGGTTCTCGTCCCGTAAGGTCTGTTCCTGCTGCAGGGTCTGGTTCATATCCTCATGGATTTCCCACAGCCTGTAGAGGCGGACGCCGATAAGATAGAACCCGACAATGATGATGGCTATAAGACAAAGATTGTACCAGCTCATTTTCCGCAGCCGGAGGAACAGTCCTGAACGGCGTTTCCTGGGAACCTTGCGTCGCTTCTTCCGACGCCCAGGCTGGCGATATTGCTTGGTTTCCACCCAATCACCCTTTCTAAGAACAAAAGACTGAAAAAGTCTTACTCTATAGTATACCGTGCTTTGCTGGCAAGATAAAGTTTTTTTGTAAAATTCCTTTTAAAATGGGCAGAGGTTATATATAATAGAGGCACGACATTTTGTATCTTATCCGAGGGGGAACAGTTATGCACTACGAAAAAATCACGACAGAAATCCTGGAAAAATTAAAAGCCATCGTCGGACCGAAGAACGTCATCACCGACGCCGGCGCCATGCAGCCTTATTCCCATGACGAAGTGACGGACCCGGCCTACCACCATATGCCGGAAGCCGTCGTCTTCGCCGAAACGGCCCAGCAGGTCAGTGCCATCATCAAACTGGCCAACGCCTTCCACTTCCCTGTCGTCCCCCGCGGGGCCGGCACGGGCCTGGCTTGCGGCGCCGTTCCGGAATACGGCGGCATCGTCTTGTCGCTGGAAAAGATGAATAAAATCCTGGAAATCAACGACGACGGCCTCTATGCCGTCGTCGAACCGGGCGTGCGCACGTCGGACCTGCAGGAAGCCGCCGAAAAGAAAGGCCTCTTCTATGCCGGCGACCCGTGCAGCGGTGATTCGTGCTTCATCGGCGGCAACATCGCCACCAACGCCGGCGGCAACCGGGCCGTCAAATACGGGACGACGCGCCACCAGGTCTACAGCGTGGAAGTCGTCAACCCGACAGGGCGCATCGTCAACCTCGGCGCCCGGCTGCAGAAACAGTCGACAGGCTATTCCCTGGACCAGCTGGTCATTGGTTCTGAAGGGACCCTGGGCATCATCACCAAGGCCACGCTGAAGCTCCTGCCCAAGCCGAAATACGCCCTCGACCTGCTGGCTATCTTCGACGACCGCCGTCAGGCCATGGGCGTCGTCACCCAGATCATCAAGGCCGGCATCACGCCGACATGCGTTGAATTCATGGACAACATCACCATCAAGTCCGTCGAAAAATACCTCAATGAGAGCCTCCAGGGCAGCGATAACGGCAACTATATCATCGTCGAAGTCGAAGGGACCAGCGAAGACGACCTAGACGACAAGGCCGTCGTCCTCGACGAAGTCTGCACGGAAAACGGGGCCTCGTCAGTCCTCGTCGCCGACCACAACAAGATCTGGCAGGCCCGCAAGGCCTTTGCCGAAGCGGTCCGCGCCGAAAGCCTCATCGTCTGCAAAGAAGACGTCGTCGTCCCCGTCGACCAGGAAGCGGCCCTCCTCGACGAAATCCTGCGCCTGGCCAAGAAATACAACCTGGTCACACGCATCGCCAGCCACGCCGGCGACGGCAACATCCACCTGAACATCCTCAAGAACGAAGACGCTGCCTACGAAGACTGGGACCAGCGGGTCAAGGCCAACCAGCAGGAACTGTACAAGTTCATCTATGCCCATGGCGGCCGCCTGTCCGGCGAACACGGCATCGGCTATAAGCGCAAACACTTGATGGAAGAATTCACCGACCCCGGCGAACTGGAAATGATGAAAGCCATCAAGAAAGCCCTCGATCCCAACGCCATCCTCAACCCCGGGAAAATCTTCGACGTCGAGTAACTTGCAAAAATGACGGCTACCGTGTATAATACATAACAGAACCGAATAAGACGTATATCTTCAGGGCAGGGTGAAATTCCCGATCGGCGGTATAGTCCGCGAACGCTACGGCGTAGGAGCCACTGGCTCGTGATTTGGTGCAATTCCAAAACCGACAGTATAGTCTGGATGGAAGAAGATGTGGCGTGCTGCACTTGCAGCCTGCCTTTTCCTTGCGTGTCAAAGCCCTGTGCCACTGGCCAGGGCTTTTTTAATACCATTATAAAACTTGATAAACAGACTTTAAGGAGGTCTTTATTTTGACTACAGAAAAACGCAAATTCAACACCATCGAAGAAGCATTAGAAGAATTGCAGGCCGGCCATATTATCATCGTCACCGATGACCCGGACCGCGAAAATGAAGGCGACTTCATCTGCGCTGCTCAGTACTGCACGACAGAAAACATGAACTTCATGGCCAGCCACGGCAAGGGCCTGATCTGCATGCCTATGAGCATCGAATACGCCCATAAGCTCGGCCTGCCCCAGATGGTCAGTGAAAATACCGACAATCATGAAACGGCCTTCACCGTTTCCATCGACCACGTCGACACGACGACGGGCATTTCCGCTGTCGAACGCGCCCTGACGGCCCGCAAATGCGCCGAAGAATCGGCACGTCCCGAAGATTTCCGCCGTCCTGGCCACAACTTCCCGCTCATCGCCAAACGCGGCGGCGTCCTGACCCGCAACGGCCACACAGAAGCCACGGTCGACCTCATGCGCCTGGCAGGGCTTAAACAAGTCGGCCTGTGCTGTGAAATCATGGCCGATGACGGCACGATGATGCGCACACCGGACCTCTGGAAAATCGCCGACGAATACGGCTTGAAATTCATCACCATCCACGACCTCCAGAACTACTGCCGCCGCCATGACAAACACGTCATCCGCGAAGCCGTTGCCAAGATGCCGACGAAATACGGCGAATTCAAAATTTACGGCTATATCAATGACCTGACCGGTGAACACCATGTCGCCCTGGTCAAAGGCGAAATCGGCGATGGCAAGAACCTCTTGTGCCGCGTCCATTCCGAATGCCTTACGGGCGACGTCTTCGGCTCCTGCCGCTGCGACTGCGGCGAACAGCTGGCTGCAGCACTGACACAGATCAACGCCGAAGGCCGGGGCGTCCTCCTCTACATGCGCCAGGAAGGCCGCGGTATCGGTCTCATCAATAAACTCAAGGCCTATGTTCTCCAGGAACAGGGCTACGACACAGTCGAAGCCAATGAAAAACTCGGCTTCGCACCGGACCTCCGCGAATATTGGATCGGTGCCCAGATTCTCCAGGACATGGGCGCCAAAGAAATCCGCCTGCTCACGAACAACCCGGAAAAAGTCTACGGCCTCGAAGGTTTCGGCGTCGAAATCGTAGAACGCGTCCCCATCGAAATGAAACCGCAGAAATTCGACGAATTCTACTTGGAAACGAAAAAGAATAAAATGGGCCACATCCTCCCCCATCTGCATTAAGAGGGTACAAAAAAAAGCTGTCTTAACGACAGCTTTTTTTTGAGTTTTAAGTTTGCAGTTTGTAGTTTTTAGTGAAGGTCTTTAAATTTAAAGTCATCGCCTCAAACATCATGCATCAAACGTCAAACATCACTGCAGCAAGGTGAATTTATCTTTATGGTAATCGATGAGGCCTTCTTTTTTCATCTTGCTCAGTTCCGCCGACAAAGCACTGCGGTCTACGGAGAGGAAGTCGGCCATCTGCTGGCGGTTGAAAGGCAGGGTGAAAGTGGCCCTGCCTTTTTTCCGGGCCAGGTCGGACAGGTAGAGCATGATTTTCTGACGCGTCGAGCGCTGGGTCAGGTAGCGTATCTTTTCGGTCAGGAGCCGGTTCTTGGCAGACATCAAGGCCAGGAGATTGCTCATGAAATGGGCCTGGGCCGGTGTCAGGACCTGACCGGCATGGAGGACGTTGCCGACATAGATCTGCATGATGACCGTATCCGCTGCGGCGACAACATCGACTGTCGCCGGCGAGTCAGGCAGGCAGGCGAAGGCTTCGCCGAAAAAGAAGCCTTCCGGAATCTGAGAGAGGATGTTTCGGTTCCCCCAGTAATCTTCCTGGATGATGTGGACCGAGCCCTCCAGGACCAGTCCGATATAGGAAACGGCATCGCCGGAATAAAAGAGGAATTCCCCTTTCTGATACGCTTTCTTGCGCACCTTCAAATGATTCAATAGCGGCAGTACATCAGCTTCGTCCACCCCCCGGAAGAGAGGCGACGTTTTAATCAGAGAAAGATATTGTTCCATGGGAAACCTCCAAAAAAAGATAGTAGTTGGAAAAACAACAGCTTATATTCACTCCATAGGGTATACTAAGATCATGAACCGTTCCAAAAAAATATAATCGACACTACGGAGGACATGATGATACGTAAAATTATACAGATTGATTCAGAAAAATGCAATGGCTGCGGCGCCTGTGCCACGGCCTGCCATGAAGGTGCCATCGCCATGGTCGATGGCAAAGCCCGTCTCATGCGCGACGACTACTGCGATGGCCTGGGCGACTGCCTGCCCCATTGCCCGACCAATGCCATCACCTTTGTCAAACGCGAAGCCGTCGCCTACGACGAAGAAGCCGTCAAGAAACACATGGCCGCCCAGGGAAAAGTCTATCAAGGCCGCTGCCCCGGCAGCCAGGCCCGCAGCCTCGGCGAAACGCAGAAAAGGGCGGACGACATCCCTGCCGGGCCGTCCATCTCCCGCCTGAGCCAGTGGCCGGTCCAGCTCAAACTGGTCCCGCCTCATACGCCTTACTTCAACGGCGCCAAATTGCTTATCGCCGCCGACTGCACGGCCTACGCCTACGCCCGTTTCCACGAAGATTTCATCAAGGGCCGCATCACCCTCATCGGCTGTCCGAAACTCGATGACATTGACTATGCCGAAAAATTGACGGAAATTCTCCGCCAGAACAACATACAGGACGTCACCCTGGTCCGCATGGAAGTCCCCTGCTGTGGCGGCCTGGAAATGGCTGCCCAAAGGGCCCTCGCCCAGAGCGGCAAGAATATTCCCTTCAAGGTCCACATCATCAGCCTCGACGGGAAGATAAAAGGATAGTAAAAAGGGCTTGTCGCACGACGACAAGCCCTTTAAAGTTGTTAGTGGCTAGCAGTTAGTTGTTAGCGGATGGCTTTAAATTTGAAGGTTTTCTCTGCAAACTACGTATGGCCGAAGCTTGCGGGACGCCCTTTGGGCGTCCCCTACGAACCACGAGCTACGAACTACGAGCCACGACGTTCTTACACATTCCATTCTTCCTTCAGTGTCGACAGGCACATGAAGGTCTGTGACGAAGCGACGGTCGGGATTTCGTTCAGGACCTGCATGAGGAAGTGTTCCAGGTCATCTGGCGTCTTGACCAGCACTTTCAACAAGTAATCAAAAGCACCGACGACGTGATGACATTCCAATACTTCCGGGTACTGGACAATCTTCGAGCGAAATTCTTCGACATCGCCAGACCGTTCGAGGTTGACCATGATAAAAGCCGTCACGTTATAACCGGTCTTGCGGCGGCTGATTTTGGCCCCGTAGCCTTCGATGATGCCGTTGTGTTCCATCTTGCGGATGCGTTCGGCAACAGCCGGAATGGACAGGCCGACAACCTTGCTGATTTCCGTAGCCGAAGCCTTGCCATTGTGTTTGAGTATCGTTAAAATCTTGTCATCAATATGATCCATATGTAGATACTATCCTCCGTATTTCTAAAAATTTACATATCTATTATCTTACAATCGAATGAAAAAGTAAATAGACTTAAAGATATTAATTTTTCTTCTGCTATACTTTTTACTTCTATGGGTGAGAGTTTATTCCACAAGGTGAAAATCACTGTTCATATCGGAGAAATTATCTTTGAATCCCTGGGTCATATAAATACCGCCATCAGTGCCGGTGATTTCGCAGTTGACGCCTTCCATACTGTTCACTAATTCCAGCCCCTTCTGCGGTCCCAGGACGAAGACGATAGTCGTCATCATGTCGCTGAGCATGCCGGCATGGGGCACGGAACCATCAATGATGATGGAATCGCTCATGACACCGGCCCGGGCCGGATAGCCCGTGCGGGGGTCGAAAATATGGTGATAGCGGACGCCATCCTGGATGAAATAGCGCTCGTAGTCGCCTGACGTAGACAGGGCCTGGTTCTCGATGGATACGATGCCCAGGAAATTCTTATCATCGTCAGAACGGGGATGCTTGATGCCGATGCGCCAGGGCTTGCCCCTGGTCGTCTTGCCGACGGCATACATCGAGCTGGCCCCGAGATTGATGAGGCCGCTTTCGATGTGGTGCTTTTCATAGATCTTGCGGATTTCATCGACGGCATAGCCTTTGGCCACGCCGCCCAGGTCGATGGCCATACCGGGTTTAGCCAGCATGACGCTGTGGTCCTCCGGCCGCAGGAGGATGTCCTTGTAGTTGACCTTCATCAGGGCCCGGGAAACCTCATCCGCTGACGGCACGTGCTGGTCGTCGTTGCCGATGCGCCATAAATTGGTCATGACACCGACGGTGATATCCCATTCGCCCTGGCTCTTGGCCGAATAATCTTTGGCGTATTCAATCATTTCGTAAATGGCCGGATCGACCTGGACGTATTCCCTGCCGGCCGCCGCGTTGATACGGCTCACATCGCTGTCCTCATTCTGGCCAGCTAGTTTGTCCAACTGATTCAGGCGGTCAAAGCCTTCATCGACTGCTTCTTTGGCTTCTTTCCCGGACGCCCGCAGGGAAACCGTCGTATCCATGGCGACGCCGCTCCTATCAAAAGAAGACTCCGGATGCAGAGTGCATCCGGAGCAACTGAAAACGATGAGGAACGCCATGGTGAGAAGAACCCATACATACCGTTTCTTATCCATATATTAACCTACGTTTTCTTCTTTCTTGAAAGAACCTTTGATCATTTCGTTGATTGCACCTGTCGGGCACTTGGTCAGGCAGGTAGCATTGTCACAGTTGTGGCAGATGTCCTGGTTGACGACAGCCAGGTGGTCGATGATCTTGATAGCTCCTTCTTCCTGGTGCGAGCAGTTGCGCATGCAGGAACCGCAGCCGAGGCACAAAGCCTTGCAGTTCTTCATGGCCGGAGCCCCAAAATCTTTGGAACTGCAGCTGATGCTGACTTTAGCACTGACCGGAAGGAGTTCGATGACGTGGTTCGGGCAGATGGAAGCACATTTGCCGCAGCCCGTGCAGAGCGTCTTATTGACGACAGGCAGACCATTTTCACCCATGCTCATAGCGCCGAACGGGCAGGCACGCGTGCAGTTGCCAAAGCCGAGACAGCCGAACTTACAGAATTTCGGGCCCTGCTGGACGATCTTAGCAGCGGCACAGTCATGAATACCTTTGTATTCATAAGCCAGTTTGGCAATGCCATTGCCGCCGCGGCATTTGATGTGAGCGTATTTCGGTTCCGTAGCTTCAGCGACTTTGCCCGTCAATTTAGCGACGACAGCAGCGACTTCAGCTTTACCAGGAACACAGAGGTTAGGCGGAACGTTCGGGTCGAGGACGACGGCTTCCGCATATTTTGCACAACCGGCGAAACCGCAGGCACCGCACTGGCCCTGAGGAAGTGCTTCTTTTACTTCGCCGATGAGCGGGTTTTCTTCCATGGCAAACTTCTTATCAGCACTTGCAAGGATAAAGCCGAAGACGATACCGATGCAGGCCATGATAACGACGGCCATGATTGCAATGAACGAGTAATCCATAATTTAATTCCAACTCCTTTGCCTTAAATCATACCGGAGAAGCCGAGGAATGCCAGGGACATCATGCCGGCGATGATGAAAGCGATCGGTGTGCCTTTCATAGCATGAGGAACATCGGCATAGTCCAATTTTTCACGGCAGCTTGCCATGAGGATCAGAGCCAGGGCAAAACCGAGGCCTGCGCCAACGGCGAAGACGATGTTTTCCAGGAAGTTATAACCGCTGGTGACACTGATGACCGGGACGGACAATACGATACAGTTCGTAGCGATCAGCATGAGGTAAATGCCCCACATGTTATACAATGTCGGCGATTCTTTCTTGATGACGATTTCCAGCAGCTGTACGAAACTTGCGATCAAGATAACGAAGGAAATCGTCCGCAAGAAGGTCAGGTTAAGCGGTACGAGGACCCAGTTGTAAAGGCACCATGCCAGGATAGTACTCAAAGTGATGACGGCAGTAACGGCGAAGCCCATGCCGACAGAGGCGTTCAGGTTCTTGGAAACGCCGAAGAAGATACACAAACCGAGGAACTTGGTCAATACGAAGTTGTTAATCAAGACAGCCCCGATGAACAGCGTAAAGTATTCCATTATCCTTCACTCCCTTTCAGTTGTCTCTGTCTTTCAACATGTTCATTCCAGATCTTGAAGCCGGCCATGATGAAACCGATGAGCATGAAGGCTCCAGGCGGCAATGCCATGATCAGAGCAGGCTGATAGGACGGGCCGAAGACTTCCATACCAAAGAAGGTGCCGTTGCCGAGGATTTCACGAACAAAGGAAATGAGGAACATGGCAATGGTAAAGCCAATGCCCATGCCCATGCCGTCGAGGAAGGAAACGACGACGCCGTTTTTCGATGCAACCGATTCAGCACGAGCCAGGATGATAGCAAATACGACGACCAGGTCGAGGTATACGCCCAAAGCTTTGTACAAATCAGGAGCATAGGCCTGTAAGAACAGCTGTACGCAGGTTACGATTGTAGCGATACAGGTGATGTAAACAGGGATACGGACTTTTTTGTTGATCAACTTGTGGATGATGGAAACGACTGTGTTATTAGCCGTGATAACGAACCATACTGTGCAGCCCATGGTCAGACCATTGATGACGCTTGTCGTGACGGCAAGGCCAGGGCACAGACTCAAGGCCAGGACGAAGTACGGGTTTTCTTCAATAATGCCTCTAGTAAATACTTTCCAAAGATTCATTATTATTTACCCCCTAACTGTGCTGCTTTTTCAACAGCCTGCTTAACGCCCAAAGTGAAAGCACGGGAAGAAATGGTAGCACCGGTCATGGCCTGGATTTTATCTTTTACGCCATGGTCTTTAGTGACTTCCAGGTTTTCCAGTTTCTTGCCTTTGAACTGATCTTTAAACGGAGATTTAGCACCTCTGTCACCGAGGCCCGGAGTTTCGTTGGCTTCGAGGACCGTGTAATCCAGGACCTTGCCGTCCATGGAAACAGCCGTAAGCATCTTGATGGGGCCGCCGTAACCTTTCGGAGCCGTCGGAATGATATAAGCTACTTTTTTGCCGCCCTGTTCAGCGATGAAGGTATCTTTTTCGCCCTGGACAGGAACGAATTTTTCAGCCTGCGGAACGAGTGATTTCATGGAATCCTGTTTCATCTGTTCGGCTTTAGCCGTAGCGGTCGGGCCGGTAATGAAGAAGACAGCGCCGATGATACAGCCGGAAACCAGGCAGGTGATGACAAGGTTCATCGCAACCTTGAAGATCCCGCTTTCGTTTTTGTCTGCCATTTTATTTAGCCCCCTTTTTTACTGCGCCAAAGACGGTCGGTTTGACCAGACGGTCGATGAGCGGAGTCAAGGTATTCATGAGCAAGATGGAGTAGCAAACCCCTTCAGGATAGCCGCCGAGTGTACGGATGAGGACCGTAATAAGACCGCAGCCCAGAGCGAAGATCATCTGGCCTTTGAGGGTAATCGGAGCCGTGACCATATCGGTTGCCATGAAGAAAGCGCCGATGATAAGGCCACCAGCCATCATTTCAAAGAGTGCAACGTTGGCACTGCCATAGATGGCACCCATGAGGATACCGACCGTGGCGATCATGATGACCGGAACCTGCCAGTTGATGTAGCCTTTATAGATCAGCCACAAGCCACCGAGGATGAGGAGGACGGTCGACGTTTCACCAAGGGAACCGTTGCGGAACCCGAAGAACAAGTTCTGATAAATAGTACCCCAGTCATTCGTACCAAAGAGGCCGAAGAGAGCATCCGTGCCGCCGTGTTTGAAAACGTTCAGCGGCGTAGCCCCAGCGACACCGTCGACGACGGTCCCATTGAGCTGGGTCCAGGTGGTCATGGCGATAGGCCAGGAAACCATCAAGCCGGCACGGCCGACGTGAGCCGGGTTGAAGATGTTGTAGCCAAGGCCGCCCATGGCCTGTTTACAAACGACGATAGCCAGGAAGGAACCGATGATGCTCATCCACCAGGGAAGGCTCGGCGGGCAGCACATAGCCAGGAGAAGGCCCGTGATGACGGCAGAACCATCAGTGATGGTGACGCGTTTGTGCATCAGTTTTTCCCATAAGAATTCAAATACAACTGCCGAGACAATTGCGACGATGATATTGACGAGAGCATTGACACCGAAATAGTAGACGCCGAACGCAGCAGCCGGTACAAGGGCGGCGACGACATTCCACATGATCTTAGGAATGGTTTCGTTACAGCGAACATGCGGTGAAGATGCTACGGTAAGTTTAAATTCCTGCATGTCTTTAGCATCCTTTCCATTTGTTTGTCCTTTAGCTTCTGGACTCATGATATCCCTTCTTCCAATTAGTTCTTGGCTTTCTGTGCTTCAGCTTTAGCCTGCGCTGCGCGCTGGATAGCTTTGCACTGGCCTTTCGCATTGCGGATATACTGGACAATGTTACGTTTTGCCGGGCAGGTGTAGACACAGCTGCCACATTCGACACAGTTCATGACGCCGTATTCCATGCATTTATCCCAGGCCTGGCAGGACGAGAAGATGCTGAGCTGGCTCGGAATGAGGCCCATGGGACATGCTTCTACGCAACGGCCGCAGCGGATGCACGGAGATTCTTCGCCGACCTGGCATTTTTCCGGAGAGAGAGCCAGGATACCGGAAGCCCCTTTGGTAATCGGTACATCGAGCTGATACTGGGCCAGCCCCATCATCGGGCCGCCGGCGATCAGGCGATCCGGCTGTTTGGAGAAGCCGCCGCAGTAATCGATGGCTTCCTGGAAAGTCGTACCAATGCGGAGACGGAGGTTCTTCGGTTCTTTGATGCAGTCACCGGTAACGGTTGTAAGACGTTCGATGAAGGGGATGCCCTGGCAGACAGCATCGGTAATGGCAATGACCGTACCGACGTTGCTGACGACGCAGCCGACGTTCATGGGAAGTCCGCCCGGTTCTACCTGACGGCCTGTGCAGGCTTCAATCATCATTTTTTCAGCGCCCTGAGGGTACTTCGTCTTGCAAGCGAGAACAGTAACTTCAGGAATATCTTTGAAAGCTTCGGTCAAGTTCTGGATGGCTTCGGGTTTGTTATCTTCGATGCCGATGAAAGCTTTCTTGACGCCGAGGACTTTCATGCAGATCTGGACGCCCGTGACGAGTTTATCCGTCGTTTCCTTTTCGACCATGGAACGATAGTCGCAGGTCAGATACGGTTCACATTCCGCACCATTGACGATGAACGTATCGACCGGTTTGTTCGGAGCCAGTTTGACATGAGCCGGGAAAGTAGCACCGCCGCAGCCGACGACGCCGGCTTTCTTGATGAGTTCCAGGATTTCCTTGCTGTCGAGCTGTTTCCAGTCGTGAGCCTGGGGAATCCCTTCTGCCCATTCATCTTTGCCATCTGCTTCGATGACGACAGCCATGCATTTAACCATCATGTTGTGCGGCATAGGCGCAACTTTGATGACTTTGCCGGACGTAGATGCATGGATGTCGGCATGCAAGAACGCGTCACTTGTCCCGATAAGCTGGCCTTTCTTGACCAGGTCACCGACTTTGACGGTCGGCGTACAAGGCGCACCAAAGTGCTGGCTCATGGGAATGACGACTTGAGCCGGTACTGCCGGGGTTTCTATGGCTTTGTCTTTTGCATAGATCTTGCCATCGTCAGGATGGACCCCACCTCTTTTAAAGGTATTCAACATCAAAAATCACCTCATTATTATATAATGAAAAATAATAAAAACATGAATCATGCTTTCAATCGCTTACATTATATCATTATGTAGCATATTATTCAATGTGAAAATCAGAGCAAAGTTACACATTTAACTCATTTTTATGACCTGCCAGGCGCAGGAAAAAGAAGTCAAAAAAGGTCCGGATACAAAGGGATAATGTAGTTTACATTTCCGTATACGTCACCTGTTTTGTATAGTATGAAGGCTATTCTTACCCTATTTTATAAGGATGCATAATAACATAAAATAGTTTATTTTTCTCTCCGCAGTAACTAACTTTTATCGTATTTAATCGAGATAAAACAACTTGCCATATGTTCAGCAAATCACATATATATACATCCTATATGCGTCTGCCGCATAGATATGAAAAAGGCGCTGTCTTATGACAACGCCTTTTTGAGTTTGAAGTTGAAAGTTTGATGTTTGATGTGGATGGGGCAAAATTTAAAAGCCATCGCTTCAAACATCATACATCAAACCTCAAACATTAAAGAAAAAGGGACCGCGCATGATGGCAGAATCCTTCATGCAACAGCCCCTATATATTATTCCCCTTTCAATTCCAGGGCCGCTTTGATCAGGCCTTTGAATAACGGGTGGGCTTTGGTCGGGCGGGACTTGAATTCCGGATGGAACTGGCAGCCGACGAACCAGGGATGATCCTTGAGTTCGACGATTTCTACCAGACGGTCGTCCGGCGACGTACCAGACAGGATGAGGCCGGCATTGACCATTTCCGTACGGTATTTGTTGTTGAATTCCCAGCGATGGCGATGGCGTTCGTAAATGAGGTTGCTTCCATAGACTTCATGGGCCTTGGTGCCTTCGGTCAGCTTGCAGGGATAGAGGCCGAGGCGCATGGTGCCGCCTTTATCGGAGATGTCAACCTGGTCCGGCATGAGGTCGATGACCGGGAATTTGGCATCTTCATGGAATTCCGACGACGTAGCGCCTTCGAGGCCGACGACGTGGCGGGCGAATTCCATGACAGCGCACTGCATGCCCAGGCAGAGGCCGAGGTAGGGCACGTTGTTTTCACGGGCATACTGGACGGCGCGGATTTTGCCTTCGACGCCGCGGTTACCGAAGCCACCGGGAACGACGATGCCGTCGATGTCCTTGAAGACTTCTTCCATCGACAGGTTCGGGTCTTCCAGTGTTTCCGAATCGATCCAGTGGATGTTGACTTTGGTCTTATAAGCGATGCCGGCATGGTTCAGGGCTTCGGCGACGCTGAGGTAGGCGTCGTGGAGGGCGACGTATTTGCCGACCAGGGCGATTTCCAAGGTCTTTTCCGTATTGTAAATAGCGTGGACCATCTTCTTCCAGTCTTCCATGTCGCAGGGACGGTTGGGCAGGTCGAGTTTTTCCAGGACGATGCGGTCCATGCCTTCTTCCGACAAGAGGAGCGGTACTTCATAGATGCTGTTCAAGGTCTTGTTTTCGATGACGGCGTCTTTGTCGATGTCGCAGAACAAGGCCAGTTTTTCTTTCATTTCGTCCGACAAGGGGCGTTCCGTGCGGCAGACGATGATGTCCGGCTGAATACCGATGCTGCGCAGTTCCTTGACGCTGTGCTGGGTCGGTTTGGTTTTCAGTTCGCCAGCAGCGCCGATGTACGGTACGAGGGTGACGTGGATGTACAAGACGTCATTGCGGCCGACTTCCTTCTTGATCTGGCGGATAGCTTCCAGGAACGGCAGGCTTTCGATATCGCCGACAGTGCCGCCGATTTCGGTAATGACGATATCCGCATTGTCATCGTCGCCGACGCGGTAGACGCGGTTCTTGATTTCATTGGTAATGTGCGGGATGACCTGGACAGTATGGCCCAAATAGTCACCACGGCGTTCTTTCTGCAGGACCGACCAGTAAATCTTCCCGGTCGTGACGTTAGAGTTCTTGCCGAGGTTAATGTCGATGAAGCGTTCATAGTGACCGAGGTCGAGGTCCGTTTCCGTGCCATCGTCGGTGACGAAGACTTCGCCGTGCTGGTACGGGCTCATCGTGCCCGGGTCGATATTGATATAGGGGTCAAACTTCTGGATCGTGACCTTGTAGCCGCGGTTCTTCAGCAAACGGCCCAGCGATGCTGCTGTAATGCCCTTCCCTAACGAAGAAACGACGCCGCCTGTGACAAAGATGTATTTAGCCATATTTCCTCCCTGTTGAGCTTCTGCTCATCGAATCAAAAATCAATCAATAACTTTTATTTTATTATATTACATTTTTTCAGGAGCAGAAACCCCTAAAATAGCCAAACTGTTGGCGATGGTGATGCGGACTGCCGTGACCAGGGCCAGACGGGCTCTTTCCAGATCCTTGTCTTCCTGGATGATGCGGCAGTGGTTGTAGAACGTGTGGAACATGCCGGCCAGTTCGTGGACGAAGTGGGCAATGCGGTGCGGTGCCCGTTCGCGGGCGGCACGCTGGACTTCTTCCGGGAAGGCGGCCATCTTCTTAATCAGTTCCAGTTCATATTCATTAGTCAGCGTATCCCATTTGACATCGGACCAATCCGTGCTGAGGTCCGCGCCGGCTTCCTTGGCCTGACGGTAAATGCTGTAAATACGGGCATGGGCATACTGGATGTAGTAGACCGGATTTTCATTGCTGTGCGATTTCGCTAAATCGAGGTCGAAATCGAGCTGCGTATCCAGGGAGCGCATGATGAAGAAGTAACGGGCTGCATCGGTACCGACTTCTTCGATGAGTTCGTTCAGCGTGATGGCCTGGCCTGTACGCTTGCTCATCTTGACGGGCTTGCCGTCGCGGAAGAGGCTGACCATCTGCAAGAGGAGCACTTCCAGCTGATTGACGTCATAGCCGAGGGCAGCCATGGCCGCCTTGACGCGGGCTACATAGCCGTGGTGGTCGGCACCCCAGATATTGATCATCTTCTTGAAGCCCCGGTCGTATTTATTCTTATGATAGGCGATATCGGCAGCCAGGTAAGTCGGCACGCCGTTGTCGCGGATGACGACGCGGTCTTTGTCATCGCCGTAATCCGTCGATTTCAGCCACAGGGCGCCGTCCTTTTCATAAATCTTGCCCCGTTCTTCCAGGACCTTGCAGGCTGCCTGGATGGCATCGGGATGGAGTGTCCGTTCACTGAACCAGTTGTCATAATGGACATTGAAATGGGCCAGGTCCCGTTTGAGGGCCTTGAGTTTTTCCACATAGGCCCGGTCCTTGAAGAGTTCCAGCCGTTCTGCTTCGGGCATGTCCAGGTACTTGTCGCCGTCCTGGTCGATGATGGCCTGGGCCGTTTCGATGATATCGTGGCCGTGATAACCGTTTTCCGGGATTTCTGCCGGCTTGCCCAACAGTTCCAGGTAACGGGCATTGACGGAAGCGGCCAGGTTGTTCATCTGGTTGCCGGCGTCGTTGATGTAGTATTCAGCCTGGACGTTATAACCGGCAGCCCGCAGGAGATTGACCAGGGCACTGCCGTAAGCGGCGCCGCGGCCATGGCCGACGTGAAGCGGCCCTGTCGGATTGGCGCTGACGTATTCGACCTGGACCGTATCGTCTTGGCGCAGCGGGGCGTGGCCATAGGCATCGCCGGCAGCCAGGATCTGTTTGAGCGTATCGTAGATGACGTCGTTCTTCAAGAAGAAGTTGATGAAGCCGGCACCGGCGATTTCAGCATGGTCGAGCCAGGGATAATCCATGCCGTCGACGATAGCCTGGGCAATGAGTCGCGGTGCTTTATGGGCGACGCGGGCCGACTGCATAGCGATATTGCTGGCGAAGTCGCCGAATTCCTTCTGCGGCGGCACTTCCAGAGCGACATCGGGATAGTCGCCAGCGGGAAGCGTGCCGGCTGCAATAGCCTTGTTCAGGGCTTCCGTAATGCCCTGCTTCAATAAATCCTTCATTTCCATTACGCTTGATCCTCCTGCACGGTTATGGTTAATTGTGTATAATTAGCACTGACGCCTTCGATATGGACGTCATAGCCCAACTGAATCGTACCGATTCCATCGATTAAATCGGCACGGCATTCATAGGTCTTCATCTGCACGTCGAACGTGCCGACCGGTGTGTCATACTGGGAGCGCGTCACTTTCCCCTTGCGGAATTCCTGACGCTGGCGGAGCTTCCCAAGGCGCAACAATAAGACGGACCCTCCGGGTAACACCTTGATGACCGTCGTAACGCCCTTCATTTCCGTCAGCTCGCTTTCTTCGTAGACGATGTACTGCGTCCCGTCCTTGACGTAAAACTTGCCTTCGGAAACGAGCTCCATTTTCAGCTCTTCTCCCTCTTTGTTACGTTGGATACTTTTTACACTTACTAAGACAGGTTTCAATGTATTCCACCTTTCCTATCACAAATCCAATGTTACTATTATATAACAAGTGCCGGGAAAAAGAAATACTTTTTTTCACTTCATTTCAATCAGGGAGGCCCAATACTTCTTAGGCATATAACTTATAGTTTGTAGCACGGAGTTTGTAGGTTGTAGAAAACTGCAAACTTAATACTCAAAAAGAGGCTGTCTTCATGCGACAGCCCCTTTTTATTTACATATGTAATCCTTCGCGTAATTTTTCAAAGATTTTTTGTTCGTCTTCGGTCAGGTCACGGCCCAGGTCGATGTGGAGTTCTTCCCCATGGCTGCGGGCCTTGTCCTGTTCGTGCTTATCGCCGCTTTTGGCGCTATCGTCACGGATGATCACGCTTACACCACCTTAGATCAAAGTTTTCGGATCGGGATATTCTTTAATGCTTTCGACCAGTTTATCAGCCAATTCGTCGAGTTCACATTCCTGGTCGTCGCGGAGAGACGATTTCATATCCATCGTCGGTTCCAGGAGTTCGCAGCATTTGAACTGGTTTTCGACGTAGTCGACCATGGTCTTGTAGGCAGCCGATGCCCAGCTGTGGCAGGCGAGGACGCCGATGGTGCGTTTCTGGAACATGAGGGTCTTCAAGTCGTGGAGGAAGTTTTCCATCGGCAGGAAAAGGTTGAGGTTATACGTCGGAGCAGCCAGGACGAGATGGCTGTATTCCCAGGCTTTGGCTGTGATGTACGACGAATGGATCTTGGCTACGTCGTAGAGGCGGATGTCCTGGATGCCGCGCTGGCTCAATTTATGGGCCAGGACGCAGGCAGCCCGTTCGGTGTTGCCATAGATGGACGAGAAAGCGATGACGACACCTTTCTTTTCCGGTACGTATTTAGCCCAGTGGAGATATTTGTCGATGATGTACTTGATCGTAGCCGGCGTACGGAATACAAAGCCGTGGAGCGGGCAGATGAAGTCGATAGGAAGGCCCGATGCCTTCTTGAGGACGTTGACGACCTGCGGGCCGTATTTGCCGACGATGTTGACATAGTAACGGCGGGCCGAATCGAGGTAGTTTTCTTCAAAGTCGACCTGGTCTGCATAGACATTACCGACCGTACCGAACTGGCCAAAGGCGTCGGCACTGAAGAGGACATGATCCGTCAGGTCGTAGGACATGATGACTTCCGGCCAATGGACCATAGGCGCTTTGACGAACTGCAAGGTGTGCTTGCCGAGAGCGAGCTGGTCCCCTTCTTTGACGGCAACGTAGCGGTCCGTCATGGGATGGCGGAAGAACTGTTCAAACAGTTTGAACGTCTGCGGCTGGCCGATGATCTTAGCGTCCGGATATTTTTCCAGGAGAGCCAGGGCGGAGCTGGCATGGTCCGGTTCCATATGCTGGAGGACGAAATAGTCCAGTTTACGGCCTTTGAGCAGGTATTCGACATCTTCCAGGAATTCGTCACGGCACGATTTGTCCATAGCATCGACGACACACGTCTTTTCATCATCGATGAAATAGGAGTTGTAGGTAACGCCTTCGGGAATCGGGAAAATCCGTTCAAACAATTCCGTACGGAAATCATTGCATCCCATCCAATAAATACCATTTTTGATTTCTTCTACACAATGCATACTGATATGACCTCCTTAAAAAGTACAAGCAGCATTCCTGCTGTAATGTCAATTCTTATACCCATATCATACCATTTTTTGGACAAATAGGAAATACTAACAAGAAAAAAAATTAATTAAAAACCCTTATTGTTTATTTGTTTTGCCTGTATCACGGTTATTTTCGGACGACTGGTGGTTCTTCGATGAATCGGAACTCTTGGTATTCGCCGACTTATCTTCAGAGCGGCTGCGGGCTGTACTCTGCGAATCCGAGGTACTCTGGCTGCGCCGTGTTTCCTGGCTGGTGCTGCGGCTCGGGGCAGATGCGCCGATGGAATCGGCTTCAGCTACGACATTATCGATGAGCTGTTCCAGGACATCGCGGTCGGCCTGGGACAGATTCGTACTTTCATTGAGCATGTCCTTGGCCTGCTGGGCCAGGCTCTGGGCCTGTGAACGGGCGGAGCCGCGGCTGATAGAGCCGTTGCGGTACTGGACCTTCAGGCTGCGCAGTTCATTGGAGATGTCGTTGGCCTTGCTGCGGATACGGGCAGCAGCCATCTCGCCGCTGCGCTGTTTCCGGGCGTCAGCATCTTGCAGGCGCTTGTCTTCTTCCCGGTTTTCCAGCAGTTCTTCCTGCTGCTGTTCGGCGACTTTATCCAAAGAAGCCGTCGTCACATGGGTCCCGACGTAGTATTCATAGCCCATATAGCCCAAGATGATGAGCGGGATGCAGAGGAGCATCATTTCCAGTTTGCGCATGTGTGCAGCCCGCTTCCAGCTGATGACGTTCTTGCGGCGGTGTTCCATGATGAGGACGATGATCAGGACGATGACGACCAGGAACAAGGCGATATAGATGAACAGTTTATGCCAGACCGTCGCCTGGAGCTTGATTTCTGTCGGATTGGAATTGGATAAATTCCATAGATACGTACTGCCCTGGTCATCAGCTTTATCGCTGTTGCTGACGACGCGGGTCCCTGACGGGAAGGAAACGATGTATTCCAGGTCGACGCCATTTTCCGGCATCGGCGCCCCTAACCGAAGGCTCTGGATACTGTTTCCATCAAAATTATAATCGATATAATAGGTCGAACAGATGAGTCCGTCGTGCGTTTTGTGGACGATATGGTCGACAGAGCTCTTGCTGGCCCCATCTTTGGTGATGGTCTTCATGGCCCGGAAGCCTTCGCCATTATCGTTGTTATAATCCATAATGGTATAATTGCGCTTCTGGAATTCATCAGCATCATCTTTCAAAGTCTTCTGTCCCTGAGCCGAATCAGACACTTTCAGGACATCCTGTGTTTCGCTGCCATCGTCGTGGATGATGGTCTGCGCCCGGAACCCCGATAAGAGGAAGAACGCTGCCAACAGCATGACCGTCATAGCAATCTTGGCAATTTTCGCGTATGCTTTCATAATCTCCTCGCTTTCTTTCTGTGCCGTCATTCTTCTTTCGGCGGTACCATTCCGGTATCGACGAGATGAGGCCGGTCAAATAAGGTCCGGGCCTCTTTCTCCTGGCGGGCCTTGGCCATGGCCGCGCCATTACTGATATCCGCCAAGGGAATCCCATTGACGAAGATACCTTCGATGACGCCTTCGCCCCGCTTCATGCGGATACTGGCGATGATGTTATCATCAGGGCGGAGCCCATAGATGCCATCGGTCAGCTCCGGTGCCATGCGATAGCGGTCAAAGCCGACCTGGAACTGGACGAAGCCATCTTGATAGGAAACAACGGTAGCCTGCATGTAATCGCCGCCGACGAAAGGCTTAGATGCCGAAGCCCCCTGGATTTCCATGAGGCCCGAAGCATCCCGTGAAATATAGACATAAATCTGCTGTCCCTGTTCTGGCGGCGTATCGTCCCGCCACGGCGTCGTATCCTCGGGGAAGACGACGCGGATATAATCGGTTCCGAAAGCGGATACTTCCAGACGGGGAACACAGCGCCACTGATAAGGGATCCCATCGACAGCGATGTTATGCCAGCGCCACCCCATATAAGCGACGACGGCAAACTGGACGAGGACGACGAGGGTGAAAAAGATCCAGCGATAACGTCCATCCAGCGAAAAAGAGAGATTGAGCCGTTGCAAAGGCGGTGAAAATTTCATTTCCGATTGCCTCCTTGATGAGACCACGGCGAGTGGGTAAAGTATTTTTTACGTTTCGGTGCCGGCTTCATCGAACTCCACGGCGATTCCGTAACCCGAGGCTTTTCTTCCGGTATCTCTTCCTTGGGAACGGCCATCTGCTGCGGCACGGCTTCCGTCGTTTCATGGACGGTCTGGCTGACCGGCGCTTCCGGCGCTTCCTGCACTTCCTCATTGGCTCCCGAAGGTTCCGTAAAGACAAAAGCCGGTGGGGCCTCTGCCGGTTCTGCCGGTACAGGCGGCGCTTTCGGCAGGTCATCGGCCTTTTCTTCAACAGCCGGTTCCGCAGGCAATCCCAGCTCGGCCGGCGACGGGATATGTACCTCTTTCATCCATTCAGCCAGGCTGTCCGCATCGCTGACAGCATCCTGGACCTGCCAGGACGGCGTATCCTTGGGAGGCATTCCATCCTCACTATTTTCCTTCACCTGACCGCGGACGCGCGTTGACGAATGGCGAAGACCGGCCCGCCGGGCTGCCCGCAAAGCCGCCATGGCCTTATCCTTCCGGGTCCGCTTGAACTGGAAGATAATCAAAGCCAGGACGATGATGGCCAGGATTGGCGCCAACGGTGAGAAATGAGTTCCGAAAATAAAGGCCGCGATGAGGCTGACAAAAAGGACAACACCGAACTTCATGTGAAGGCTGTGGCCCTCTTTGAACCCCTGCGACGTTTCAAAGAAACCTAAGACGACCATGTACAGCGACGACAAGATCAGGGGAATCGAAGAATAGAGCCCGGCCCGGACGAGAATCGTTTCAAAAGCCAGGATAAACGGGACGACCAGGTACAACGCCGGTCCCCATAAACGGTTCTTCACGGTCTTTGCCATGAGGGCAATCATCACGACAAAGAGGACAAGCGTCACCAAGGTCGTCACCCAATGGAACTCGTGCGCCCTGGCAATCCCTTCCCAGGCTGCAGGCAAACAGGAAATGAGCAGGGAGCCGGCAGCGGCAAAACGACCGAACCAGCGGAACGGGACACCCCAGGATTGACGAATGTCAATGGAATAGCCGACCATCATAATCGTGACTGCCAGACTTCCCAGCATGAGGAAGGGGATATAGTCCGTCGACCGGGCAGCCAGGCCGAAAGCGGCGAAGACCGTAATGGTCATGACCCAGGAAAAGATGGACAACCGCTGTTCATCACGCATAGTAATAAGGGTATTGTAAAAAGGAACGGCCAGCAAGAGCAAAATCCATAACAGCGCCGTCCCGCCCAGGGTATTCATAGGGCCGCCGGCAGCCGTCCAATAGAGAAGGGACAGGTCATAGACGACCAGGGCAGCGATAGACCGCAGCAAGTAGACGACAGGCAGGCAGAGGACAGCACAGACGGCAACATAGGCCGTCACATCCCAGCCGATATAAAAGGACTGTTCGGCCATAGCCAGGACGGCAAAGACGCCCAGGCAATGGACCAGGGCCACGCCTTCGGCGGCGAGGCTTCCCTGTCGTTCCTGGAACATGGCGACGCCGACGCCGATCTGGGTAATCAAGAGCAAGACACCTGCCAGACCCATGCGGACTGGAACCGACACGTAGTACCAGAACTGGGAGACGCTCCAAATCAGGACGATACCGGCCGCAGCCAAGCCGATGATGGCCAGCAGGGCATATAAAGGCAGGGTCGTCAAAAGAGATTTCCTTTGTTCGTCCCTGCCATAAGATTTTCGTATTTTTTGCCGGGCTTCTTCGCTGATCCAGCCTTTAGAAACCCAGTCATCGACTTTTTTGTCGAGCCATTCGTTGGTATTTCGTTTCATACTTGCCTCCCAGGCACTTATCCCGGAACGAGGCAGTCCGGGACCCTATACTCATGAATAGGTACTGTGTAATCAGGCAAAAAAAGGCATACCTGTGTACCCAGTATACCACAAAAAGAATGATTCCCCTATGGCGTAACGTGAATTTTTTAAAAAAAGCGCTGTCCTATGAAGACAGCGCCTTTTTAAGTTTGAAGTTTGTAGTTTGCAGTAAATGATACAAATTTAAAACCACCTTCTACAAACTATAAAGTCAAAAGCCCCATGCATGATAGCAGAAGCCCAACACGCCCATCCCTATTTAACAATCAATACAGGGCATACCGAATGGGTGACGACGTAGCTGCTGACGGAACCCATGAACAATCCTTTCAACGGACCGAGGCCACGGCTGCCCATGACGATGAGGTCGGCATTGTATTTCTTAGCCACCGACAAAATAGCCGGACCCGGCGAACCGACTTCAAAGACACTCTTGACTTCGATGTTCTGGGGAATGGATTTGGCAAATTCATCGAGGATGCCTTTCCCTTCTTCTTCCATGTCCAAGGCGACCTGTTCCGTGACGTAGCCGCTGGCATTGGGGATCTGGTCGAAGTTAGAAATGACCGATACGATATTGGCGACATAGACCAGGGTAATCGTAGCCCCTAAAGACGAAGCGATGACGACGGCATGTTCCAGCGCACGTTTCGAGTTAACCGAACCATCCGTCGGCACGATGATGTTATTGTATTTTTTCATATGAATCCCTCCTTATTAAGGCCTGTTCTTATCCTTAACATATATATTCGCCATGACTTTTACAGATTCCTTCTTTATCATCCAAATTTTTTCAGAAAATGTCAGGTTTCCATTTTTATAAATTCTTCTGGCTTCCCCTTAAATAACGATGCGAAATACGAAAAATGAGTATAAAGTTCTATGTCCATATGCTATAATACTGAATATGATGATTGTAAAATTTTTAAGGCTCTCTGCAATCAGCTAATAAGAAAGGTGGTTTTTATGACACATGAACTCGTAAGTGCGACCTTGCCCGTATGGAGTATCATCCCCTTCGCCGGGATGCTCTTGTCCATCGCCATCGTCCCCCTCGTCCGTCCGGAATGGTGGGAAAAACACATGCTCGGCGCAGCTATCGCCTGGTCCCTTTTATTCCTCATTCCCTTTGCCGCAGCCTATGGCGTCGGTGAATCGTGGTTCCGACTCCTAGAATCGGTCCTCCTCGACTATATCCCCTTCATCGTCCTCCTCTTCGGCCTGTTCGTCGTTGCCGGCGGCATCGCCGTCCGCGGGACGCTGGCCGGGACGACGAAAATCAACTGCCTCCTGCTGTTCATCGGCACCTTCCTGGCCAGCTGGATTGGCACGACAGGAGCTGCCATGCTGCTCATCCGTCCCCTTATCCGGGCCAACGCCTGGCGCAAGAATAAAGTCCATCTCATGGTGTTCTTCATCTTCCTCGTCGCCAACATGGGCGGCTGTCTGACACCGCTCGGCGATCCGCCCCTGTTCATGGGCTTCCAGCGCGGCGTTCCCTTTACCTGGACTTTCCATCTCCTGCCGATCCTGGCACTCAACCTGGTCATCATGTTCGCTCTCTTCGCTTTCCTGGACAAACATTTCTATAATAAGGAAGTAAGAGAAGGCCGGACCCCGCTCGATTTGATTGACGAAAATGATAAACAGCCTCTCCGCCTGGAAGGGGCCCACAATCTCATCTTCATCGCCTTGATCATCGTCGGCGTCTTGGCCAACGGCCTCCTGCCGGATATGTTCCCGGCTTTTGCCAATGGCGCAGGTCTTCACATTTACGATGAAATCGTCTTCCCCTATGCCACACTGGCAGAAATCGCCATCATCCTCGTCGCAGCCTTCCTTTCCATCAAGACGACGAAGACGTCGACGCGGGAACTCAACGAATTCACGTATGCCCCAATCCTGGAAGTTGCGAAACTGTTCATCGGTATCTTCGTCACCATGATCCCGGCCCTGATCCTGCTCAAAGCCCACGGTGCTGAACTGGGCCTGTCCCATCCGTGGCAGATGTTCTGGGCTACCGGCGCCCTGTCGTCCTTCCTGGACAACACACCGACGTACCTGGTCTTCCTCCAGACAGCCGGCGCACTCGGCGCTACCCAGGGCATCACGACTTCTGTCGGGACCGTCTCCCAGATCATGCTGGAAGCCATCTCGGCCGGTGCCGTCTTCATGGGCGCCAACACCTATATCGGCAATGCACCGAACTTCATGGTCAAATCCATTGCCGAAGAAAACAAGA
>CABMPA010000009.1 GCA_902388315.1 uncultured Megasphaera sp.
TCACTTTAGAGGGTGTAAACACTTAGGGACTGTCTAACCTTATGGGTACAGTATAGGTTTTAAATTTTAAGCCATTGCTTCAAACATCATACATCAAACCTCAAACATTAAAGAGAAAGGAGCCTTGCATGATAGCATAAACCATCATGCAAGGCCCCACGAGCTACGAACCACTAAATACTAAATACGGATTTCATTCGTATCACGGTAGATGAGCCATTCAGCGATATTGTTGGCGTGGTCGGCCATGCGTTCGATGTATTTGACGACCAGGACCAGGTCGATGTAATCTTTGGAGTTTTCCGGGTGGGCGGTCATTTCAGCGGCCAGTGTTTCCATGAGGTTATTGAAAGCCTGGTCGACGATATCGTCTTTATCGCGCATAAGGATGGCCTGGGACGAAGTGCCCCGTTCTTTGTAGAAGTCGATGACATCGCTGACCATGGATGCCATGACGCCGTACATTTCCTTAATGCCCTGCGGCAAGGATACGTTGTGATGGGTCTGTTCCAAATGGATGACGTAGTGGCTGATGTCGGCGCAGTGATCGGCAATCCGTTCTAAGTCGGAGAGGATTTTCAACGTCGCCATCAAGCTCCGATAGTCAGCCGCTACGGGCCCCTGCATCATACTGATGGTCAAGTCCTTCTTCATGCAGTTCTTGACCAAACCATCGATGACGTCATCGCCATCGTAAATGCGCTGAGCCAGTTCGACATCTTTGTTTTCCAGCGCTTTCCAGGCATTTTCGACGGCCTGTTCGACCTTTATGCCCAGGTTAATCATATCATTTTTCAATTCTGCTACGGATTTTTCGTAAATTTTCAGCATAAGTCCCTTTCCTCCTCTTAACCGAAACGGCCGGTAATGTATTCTTCCGTCTTGGGATTGGACGGATTGGTGAACATGTCCAACGTATTATTGTATTCAATGAGTTCGCCTAAGAGGAAAAATGCCGTCTTGTCGGAAATGCGGCGGGCCTGCTGCATGCTGTGCGTGACGATGACAATAGTATATTTTTCCTTTAATTCCAAGGCCAGGTCTTCGATTTTCTGCGTCGAAATCGGGTCCAATGCCGATGTCGGTTCGTCCATGAGGATGACCGACGGATCCGCTGCCAGCGTGCGGGCGATGCAGAGACGCTGCTGCTGGCCGCCGGAGAGGCCGAGGGCGCTCTTATGGAGGCGGTCCTTCATTTCATCCCAGCAGGCAGCCTGACGCAGGCTCTTTTCGACGATGGCATCGAGCTGATTCTTATCTTTGATGCCCTGGATACGCGGACCATAGGCGATATTTTCATAGATGCTCTTCGGGAACGGCGTCGGCTGCTGGAAGACCATGCCGACACGATAGCGCAGGGCCAGGGGGTCGACTTCCTTGAAGATATCCTTGCCTTCAAAGCGGATATCGCCAGTGACCCGGCAGCCTTCGACCCAGTCGTTCATACGGTTCAGCGTTTTGAGGAACGTCGATTTGCCGCAGCCCGACGGGCCGATGAGAGCCGTGATTTCGTTCTTCCTGATCTTCATGTTGATGTCTTTCAAGGCCTGGAACTCATTATAGAAGAGGTCCATGTGGCTGACATCAAAGGTATATTCCGCCGCACCCGTAGCAGCTTGTGCGCTTTCCTGTACGGCTTCTGCAGCCCGTTTCTTTTCAATCGTCGCTGCGGCAAAGCCGGTCAGCGTCGTAGTCATTTCTGCCATTATTCATTTCCTCCCATTTTCTTGTCAATTCGATAGCTGAGATAACGTGCAGCCAGGCTGAAGACGAGGACCATGATCATCAGGATGGCCGACGACGCAGCAGCCTGCTGGGCAGCGTCTGCATGAAGGGCTTCCGTACGCAGGGCCCAGATGTGAAGGGCCAGGGTTTCGCCGGGACGGAAGGGGTTGAGCGGACACGATGTTGCCGTAATATCCCAGTTCGTCCAGTCGATGTCTGTCGACATACCGGCCGTGAACATCAGGGCAGCGGCTTCACCGAAGCCACGGCCGGCGGCCAGGATGAGGCCGGTCATGATGCGCGGGAAGCAGGCCGGCAAGAGGACGTGCCAGATAGTCTGCCAGTGAGAGGCGCCCAGGCCCAGGCTGCCGTTGCGGTAGCTCGACGGCAAGTTGCGCAGGGCATCTTCGGTAACGGACGTAACCAAAGGCAGGGTCAGTATGGATACGGCCAGGGCACCGGCCATGAGGTTCCACTGGGAACCGGTCATGACGATGAAGACCAGGTAGCCGAACAGGCCGACGACGATAGACGGCAGGGAGGCCAGGGTTTCGACGGCCATGCGGACCCAATGGGTAATGCGCCCTTTCTTGGCGTATTCAGCCAGGAAGATACCGGCCGGAATCCCCGTGATGGTACTGGCGACCAGGGCCAGGACGACGAGGTAAATCGTATTGAAGAACATGTTCCCCAAGCCCGTCGGGCTGAAGGACAGGAGCTGCGGTGTCATGCCGCTGAGGCCGCTGACGACGACGTAGAGGACAAAGGCGATGAGCAGGATGACGGCAAAGGCGGCACCGCCGGTGAAAAGAGCCGTCATCATTTTATCTTTCTGTTTTTTCGTTTCGATACTTGTCATATTAACTCCGTCCTCCTTTTAATTCGGAAGCGGCATTGATCTGGTGGATTACAAAGATGAACAGGAACGACAGCAGGAACAGGACCAGAGCCATCGTCCACAAAGCAGCGTTGTATTCGCCGCCTTCCATGGCGCCGCCCATATCGGCCGAAATAGCCGTCGTCAGCGTGCTGGCCGGCAGGAACAAGGACGTCGGGAAGACTTTCATCTGGCCGATGACCATGGCGACAGCCAGGGCTTCGCCCAAAGCGCGGGCCAGGCCCAGGATGATGCCGGTGAAGATACCGCTCTTGGCGGCCGGAAGTACGACGTGGGCAATCGTTTCCCAGCGCGTCGCGCCGAGGCCGTAAGACGCTTCACGCCACGACTTGGGCACGGCGGCCATGGCATCGGCGGCCATGGTCGTAATGGTCGGGAAAATCATGATAGCTAGGACAATGCCGGCAGCTAAAACGGAAAAGCCAAAGGGCATGGGGAAAATATGACGCAGGGCCGGAATGAGGACGGTCATGCCGACGAAGCCATAGACAACCGACGGGATGCCCGTGAACAATTCGATAGCCGGCTGGATGAGGCGGCGCCGCCGGGGCGTCGCGATTTCCGTCATGTAGATGGACGAAGCCAGGCTGAAAGGCAGGGAAATGATCAGCGACAAGAGACAGGTGACCAGCGAACCAGCCAGGAACATGGCCGCGCCGACCTGGCCGCCGCCTTCTGCCGTATCACTCGGCTTCCACTGGCCGGAAAAAAGGAATTCCGTCACGCTGTGGCCAAATGTGAAAAATGTATCTGTACCTTTGATGAAGAGAAAAGCGCCAATGAGAAGCGGCACCAGTGCCATACCGATGCCGCAAATAGTGATGAACGTTTTGGCTGCTTTCTCGTTGCGGTGAGCCCGTTGGACTACCGTTTCGATTGCATTCATACCCGTTCCTCCAGTAAGTTAGTGAACTTCTTTAGTCTGCATCTTCGAGCTTACGCCATAGCCGAGTTCTTCGATGCGTTTGCCGTAATCAGCGCCTGTGATGTATTCAATGAAGGCTTTGACAGCCGCTTTCGGTTCTTTGCTGGTGTAGATGTGTTCATAACCCCATACGCTGTATGTACCGTTATAGGTGTTTTCCAGTGTCGGAGCTACGCCATCGATAGAAACGGAATCGACTGTGTCGTTATTGAGCAGATACGGCAGAGCGACATAGCCGATAGCACCGGGGTTCTGAGCGACGCTCTGGATGAGGATACCGGAGTTATCTGTTTCCAGGGATTTGTTATCCGCTTCTTCCGCCCCGTTGATAGCGTACTGTTTGAACAGGGCACGCGTGCCGGACGTCTTCGGGCGGGTAACCAGGACGATAGGCATATCTTTGCCGCCGACATCTTTCCAGTTGGTGACTTTGGCCGTGAATACGTCCTGCAGCTGCTGACGGGTCAAGTTCTTGACGCCGACATCTTTATTGATGATCGTAGCGACTGTCATGACACAGACTTTGTGGTCTTCCAATTTTTCAGCTTTGGCTTTGTCCAGTTTCGTTTCAGCCGGTACGTCGGAGTTGCCCATATCGACAGAACCATCGGAAACCTGTTTCAGACCCGTGCCAGAACCACCGGCATTAAGGGTAATGGTAACATCCTTATTGTCAGCCTTGAATTTTTCAGCGGCATCTTTGACCAAAGGCAGCAGCGCTGAGGAACCGGAACCGGTAATGCTTCCAGAAACAGCAGCGCCTTTCCCGGAATCAGCTTTCTGCTGACTTCCGCAGCCGGCAGCCCCGATGGCCATGGTAGCAGCTAAGGCGACAAGAACTAATTTTTTCCACTTCATAAAAAATCCTCTCCTTTAAATAAACGAATCTGAGATGTTCCTGATTCTGAATACAGTCTTATCCTACCAAGGAGATGTAAGGACTTTATGTATGTATTGTAAAATATTGTAAAAAAAGGGCTTGTCGCACGACGACAAGCCCTTTAAAGTTGTTAGTGGCTAGCAGTTAGTTGTTAGCGGATGGCTTTAAATTTGAAGGTTTTCTCTGCAAACTACAAACTCTGTGCTACAAACTATAAAGTAAACGGGGCCTCGCATGATGGCAGAAAGCTTCGTGCGACAGCCCCTTTTAAGTGGTTAGCAGTTAGTTGTTAGTAGTTAGCAGTTGGTTTTAAATTTAAAGCTCTCTTCTGCAAACTACAAACTCAATTCTACAAACTATGAAGCCAAAGGGTACCCGCATGATGGCAGATTCCCCCTCCCCCCCTACATCGGCAGGGTAACGGTGATGGTCGTGCCTTCGTTTTCTTTGCTGTCAAGATGGATCGTGCCGCGATGCTGTTCGACGATGTGTTTGACGATGGCCAGACCCAGGCCGGTCCCCTTGATTTTGCGGGAACGGCTGGAATCGGCCCGGTAAAAACGTTCAAAGACGCGCTGCTGTTTGTCTTCGGGGATACCGATGCCCGTATCGCGGATGACGAAAAATGCCTTATGGACATCGTGATGGACATCGATGTATACATGGCCGCCTGGACGATTGTACTTGACGGCATTGTCGAGGAGATTCATGATCATTTCCCGGAACAAGCCGCAGTCGGCCTGCACTTCCGTATCATCCATAGTACAGTGGACAGTCACTTTCTTTTCCATCAGGACCGGCTCCATGAATTCTACAATGTCCTGGACCAAATCGCGCAGGCACAGCCGTTCCAAATTCACTTTTCGCTTGCCGTCTTCGATGCGGGCCAGGTGCATGATTTCTTCAATCATCTGCAAGAGGCGCAGGGCTTCCTTACGGATGAGCGTACCGAAATGGATGACGTCGTCTTTATTCTTGAAGATGCCCGTCGCCAAGACTTCAGCAAAGCCGCTGATCGACGTGAGAGGCGTCTTCAGTTCATGCGACACGTTGGACGTGAATTCCCGCCGCAGCTGTTCCCGATGTTCTTGTTCGGTCACATCATCGATGATGAATAACATACCGTAGAAATCATCATCTTTATAGACCGGCTGGAGGGTCATCAGGTAGAGGCGGTCAGCCCGAATGAGCTTCGTTTCGCACACACTGTCGATATGCTGCAATCTGCCCCAGGGTGCATCAGGAATAAGTTCTTGGAGATTGCGCTGCAATACGGCCTGCGAGTTCTCAGCCCCCAGGAAGCGGGCTGCCCGCAAATTGAGCCCGGCAATGCCATAGGATTTATCGGTCAGAATGACGCCTTCCTGGAGATTTTCCATGATGAGGCGCATGATATTGCGCTGCTGCTCCAGACTGTGCATATTATCAGTGATGGTCTGGCTCTGCAAAAAGACCTTGTCGACCAGGGGCTGCAATTCATGGTCCACACGAGGCGGCCGCACCAGCTTTACATGGCTGTCATTGATCTGACGGATAAACAGGGCCGTCTGCCGGAGCGGGCTGAGAAGGCTGGCCGTCAGCAGGCGCGATACCTTGACACAGGCCAGGGCCGATAATCCCAGGAGCAGGAGTGCCCAGGGCAGGAGACTGAAAAAATGAGCATAAAAAGTATCCCGTTCCAGGCTGACCCGCAGAATCGTCCCATCGGGCAGTTTCTTGGCATAATAATAGAGGGCCTTGGATACGGTCTGGGAATCGCGGACCGCTGTCCCCTTGCCGTTCTCGATAGCCGCTTTGACTTCCGGCCGGGCCAGGTGATTTTCCATGACGCCTTTGTCATAATCCGACTCGAAGAGGACATCGCCGTTGGTATTGATCCAGGTAATACGCAGGCCATTCGGCTCATGGATGCCGAGTTTCTTCAAATACAGGGACGTATCCTTCCCTTCTTCGATCGTCGTCTCGACGACATCCATGGCCATGACCAGTTCCTGCTGGATCTGGTGCTGCGTAGAGTTCCAGAAGAACCACGTCGAAATGAGCAGGGTCACAGCCATACAGGCCAATCCCATAAACAACAGGCTGAGATAAACTTTTCGCTTCATACGTTTCCTCCAATGACGTAGCCGACACCGCGCACGGTATGGATGATTTTGCCACCGTCCCCCAGTTTCTGGCGCAAGCTCTTGATGTGCATATCAATGGTCCGGCTTTCACCTTCGTAGGTGAACCCCCAGACGGCTTCCATGATCTGTTCCCGCTTGAGGACAATATCCGTATTGACCAGGAGATAGCGCAGGAGCTCAAATTCCTTGACCGTCAGGTGGCACGGTTTCCCATTGACGGTAACGACATGCTTTTCCTGGTCCAGGGAAACGGGCCCATACGTATAGATATTCGTTTCCGTACTCTGCCGGCCTGCCCGGCGCAGGACAGCGCGGATACGCGAAATGAGTTCGACAATGCCAAAAGGCTTGCAGACATAATCATCAGCGCCGCCGTCGAGACCTTTGACGATGTCGTATTCACTGGTCTTGGCCGTCAGCATGATGACGGGCAGCGTCTTATACAACTGGGTCTTGCGCAGTTTGTCGAGGATGTCATTGCCGCTTTCGCCAGGCATCATGATATCCAAAAGGAGCAAAGCCGGTACCCGTTTCTCTAAAGCCGGCCAGAATTCCTTGCTGTCCGCAAAGGTCTCAACTTCGAAGTCCTGGCTGCGCAGGGCATACCCGACGAGTTCACGAATATTTTCATCATCTTCCACACAGTAAATCAAAGCCATAGAGCTACAGTCCTTTCCTGTAAAATCTAGTTTTCTCATTTTATTCCATTATAGCGCAAAACCAGTCAAAAGCAGTGTAAAAAGAGGGTAAAAAAAGAGGCTTGTCGAACGACGACAAGCCTCTTTTTGAGTTTTAAGTTTGTATTTTTTAGTTTGCAGCAAATGGTAAAAAATTTAAAACCAGCTTCTGCCAACTACAAACTCCGTACTACAAACTTTTAAGCAGCTAGTGGCTAGCAGTTAGTTGTTAGCAGATGGATTTAAAATTACTCACCCTTTAGAAATCGAGATCCTTGGCTTTTATCTTGACCTGCCATTCTTTATCGACTTGTTTATAGGTAATAGTCGCAATGAAGGAGTGGAGGTCGCGGATCCAGGTGTAGTTACGGTCGGAAACGTGATCATTATCAAGATTTTGGGCCCAGGTGAAGATGACCGTATCCCGCGGCGTCAAGACATAGCCGATGGACAGGCCATGCTGGCGGGGATGATCGATAGTATCGAAGCGGTAGGGCGTGTATCCGCTAAGATTATGCTTTTTATACCATAAATTAGTCCACAAACGATCGTTGATTCCTTGATGGAAAATAACGCCCGAATAAGGATCGCGACGCTGGGCATCATTGGTAGAATACAAATCCTTGCGGTAGCCGGCAAAGAAGCGTACATTGGCCCGCTGCCATAAAGGAAGGGGTGTATGGGTGATTTCCGTACGGAAGCCTTTATGGGTCCCCGTCTTGACACCGTCTTCGGCCCAGCGGCCCCAGCTAGCGCTGGAATCAATGTAGATTCCTGTATCGCCAAGGTGGATGCGCGGGGCGAAGTATTCCAGTTCCGGCCATTTCGTAGCCCAAATGTTATCGTCGTTATCCGTACTTTCTTCCTTGCTGTAACCAAAGCGGAAAGCCCCTATCTTGGTATTCTTCTGGATACGGGCAGCCGGCTTCAAGCCATTCTTGGAGTTCAGCGCATAGCTGGCATGGAAAGTGAGGTCGCCGGACTGATTAAGGGGCACATCGGCATACCCCCGGATTCCGATACCATCATCGCTGTTATACGTCGGCCGTGGCAATAAAGTAAATAAATAAGGCTTGGTTTTATTTTTATTATCCAGGCGGCCTTCATAATGGCCATACGTGAACAGGCGGATGTGCTTGAACCAAAGGGCCGTATTTTCAGCCGTGAACTTTTCGCCCGGATAGATACGGATATCATCACCGGTAATATAGTAGTCCGGCGTCTTGGCGACGGCATGGGGTGTCGTAATCAGGCCATGCTTGATGTAACCGACATTGTCGTACATTTCGGCATCGGTCCCGCGGACGTACGTCGTCGGGCCGACGAAGCCTTCAACTTTATCCATGACCATGCTGCCGTTCTGACTGTTATAGGTCACATCCTGTCCGGTCAAGGCATTGGTTTCATTGACATAGACTACGGGGCCTTTCGTATGGTAGACACCGCTCTTCATGTTGCCTTCGACATAGTTGGCGTGGACTTCATCCATGCCCTGCTTGATATCGACATTGCCCCGGCTCTTGACATAGCCATCGGAGTTGCGGGCGACAAAGGTATCGGCCGTCATGTGGACGGGCTGCTGCGGCAGGACGACGTCTTGCGAAGCAGCAGCTTGATCTAAATCGACAGGAAGGATTTTCTTTTCAGTCACGGGAACGGCCATGACCTTATCAGTATGAAGTTTAGCTGTATCAGCGGCACTGACCGACAGGGTCAGCGGCAGCAGGGCTGCCATCATCGCCGCTGTCCACGTTTTATTCATTCGCGTCACCTGCGGTATTGGATTGAATCGTGACGACGGGCTGCTGGTCGTCATTGTGTTTACTATTGTACAGGTCGACAGGCGTTACGGTTCCATTCTCAAGACCAGACTGTAAATCGCCGTCGCTGCTCTGGGAGGCTGTATCGGCATCGCCAGTCCCGCTGTTGTCGACATCGTTGTTGGCAACGGGAGCAAAAGACGGAACCTGCACCCCGCTGGCAGCCATGTTGGCCGTCTTCATGTCATCCATGACGCCGTTTTCTTTGAAGCCGACGACTTCGGCATTTTCCTTGGTTTCGGCGTACATCGTCGTCCCTGCCGGGATATCCACTTCATTGCCGTGAACAAACAGGCCGCCGACCAGGCCGACCGGACCGAGGATGATGGCGCCAGCCGCTGAAGCTCCGACGGCTCCAGCCATGCGCTTGTATTCCTCTTTCGTCTTGTCGCCGACCGTAAGAGCCACTGGCGAACCATCGGCAGCGCGGACATTATCATAGGTAATCTCAATCTTGCCATCTTTCCCGAAACGGCCTGACTTCCGGGCTTTCGTGACTGTCCCCGTCGCTTCCATGCCGCGTGGGATGGCAATAACGTCGCCGACGCAGATATCATCGGCTACGGCAAAACGGACGACATCACCTTCCTGGATGGTCTTCGAGTTAAGGGCATCGATATTGGTCATCGTCACCAGCGTATTGGCCGGAATGGTCACAGTCTGAGAGACGTATTTCTTATTGCCCAGGAGCGCGCGGCGCAGGGACAGGATACGGCCTTCCAGGGAGCCGCTCATCGTCTTGCCGTCGATGCTCTGTTCCAGCGATTCCACGCGGACCAGGAGCGGTTCATCCGTAATCTGGCCGGAATACTGCCATTGCATGAGATTGACAGCTGTCAGCAGGGACAAATCCGACCCCGAATTCCCATATACATCTTTATATAAGGCATTGGTCTTGTCCTGCAGGCTGCCAGAAACTGTCGACTGGCCATTGAGCAGTTTATCCAAAGCAGCAATACGATCATTCAGGGATCCGGTCTGCGTCGTCCCATAGACCGTCGTTTCTACTTTATCCGCTTTTTCCAGAATCGTATAGTTCGCTGCACTGACAGCCATGGTGCCACACACGGCCATGACAGCCAGGATGCATACAGCTTTCTTTTTCCACATAGGCGTAACCTCCAAATTTCAATCTATTTTTATAATCACTACATCGTATAGGCTTTTATGGATACTATCTCCATTATATAGGAGTGATGCTTAAATTGCAATAAAATTGACCGTGAATGACCGTTCCTGCCCACTTCCTTTTAATTGATAATCGCTTTTAATAAAAAATTTTGCAAAATTACTCTTGCTTTTCCCCTATCAGTCTGTTATAATGTAGGCATAACAAATAAAAGTTATTTGTTAGTATTCAGTTAATATCCATTTTATTCAAAATGTATTATAATATCAGGAGGAATGAATAATGAAAAAATTTGTATGCGGCATCTGCGGTTTTGTTTATGAAGGTACGGAAGCTCCGGAAAAGTGTCCTCAGTGTGGCGCTCCGAAAGAAAAATTCACGGAACTCGTCGCTGGCGTCAAAGAATACGCTGACGAACATCGCGTAGGCATCGCTAAAGGCGTTGACGAACGCATCCTCGAAGGCCTCCGCCTCAACTTCACCGGCGAATGCTCCGAAGTCGGCATGTACCTCGCTATGAGCCGTGTTGCTGACCGTCAGGGCTATCCGGAAGTCGCAGAAGCTTACAAACGCATCGCTTTCGAAGAAGCTGAACACGCTGCAAAATTCGCTGAACTCCTCGGCGAAGTCGTTACCGACGACACCAAGACAAACCTCGAAATGCGTGCTGCTGCTGAACAGGGCGCTTGCGCAGGCAAGAAAGAAATCGCAACCCTCGCTAAACAGCTTAACCTCGATGCTATCCATGACACCGTTCATGAAATGGCAAAAGACGAAGCTCGTCATGGCCGTGTATTCGATGGCCTTCTGGCTCGTTACTTCGCAAAATAATCCGTTAGGGATACAAAAAGCGCTGTCTAAGACAGCGCTTTTTTTAGTATTAAGTTTGCAGTTTGTAGTTTTTAGTGAAGGGTTTTAAATTTAAAGCCTTCTTCTACAAACTCCGTACTACAAACTATAGAGCAAAAGGGACTACGCATGATGGCAAAATCCTTCGTGCGACAGTCCTTTTTTAGTGGTTAGGTGCTAGGGGATGGCAGAAGCCGCTACGCGACAGCGCTTTTCAACCAGTGACGTCGCAGATGACGCGGATGACGGCTTTATCGGCCTTGGACAAGTAACGTCCCCGTTTATAGGCCAGGACGATATCCCAGTCGTCCAGATAGGCCCGCAGGGAAAAATACTTCGGTTCCACAGCCGGGATATTGGCCAGAGCCAGGCCACCCGGTACGATAGCCGCGCCGACGCCGATGCCGGCCAGGGTCTGGGCCGTGGCCATGTCCGTCGTTTCCAGGGCCACTGTCGGCGATATATCCAGGGCTTCGACAAGGGCAAAAAAGGAATGGCGCAGTTCCTGGCCTTCTTTCATGACCAGGAAGGGATGGCCGTCGAGGCTGTGATAATCAAAGACAGGATAGCGGGAGTGGAGGCCCTCGTCATGCAGCGGTTCCCGCCCCAGGCCCCAGTCCGGCGAGACAGCCAAGAGCAATTCTTCCCGGAAAAGTTCGATATAATCCAAGTCCCTATGCCCTGTAGGCTTCACGACGATAGAAAAATCCGTCTTTCCCTGGATGGCGAAATCTTCCAATTCCCGCGTCGTCCCTTCTTCCAGGCAGATATCGATGTGCGGATAGCGTTCGTTGATGATGGGAATAGCCCGCGCCAGGATGGTCGAACTGCGATAATTGGAACTGCCGATGCGCACGGTGCCGCCAACGGTCTGCCCCAAATCCTGGATACGCTGTTCCCGGACCTTGCACAAGTCCTGGATCTGCCCTTCGATGTCCAGATAGATACGCCCGGCTTCGGTCAAGGTCACAGGCTGATGGGAACGGTCAAAGAGTTCCGCACCGACATGGCGCTCGATGCGGCGGATGAACTGGCTCAACGACGGCTGGGTGATGTATAATTTTTCGGCTGCCGCTATGAAACTCCCTGTCTCAGCAATTTTACGGATATATTCATATTCACGTCTTTCCAACTCCATAAAAGCTCCTTTATGTAACAAAAAATATTCGTATACCTAATTATAACGCAAGAGCTATAGTTCGTATACGGCAAAACCACTTTGACGCCAGCCTCCTTCAAGGCTATCCTAAAGGTACCCTTGAAGGAGGTATTTTTATGAAATCATATCAGCATATCCTCGTCCCTATCGACGGATCCGATCATTCTAAACAAGCCTTGCAGCACGCCATCGACATCGCCAGGATCACTGGCGGTGCCATTACCCTGCTGAGCGTCGCCAATATGGCCGATATCATCAACCAGTTCGGGCAAATGGAAAATACGAGCGAACTGACTATGGATGAAATGACGGCTTCGGCACAGGCCAACAGCACAGGACTGTTAAAAAAATTTGCCGCCATGATACCCGCTTCCCTGTCAGTCCAGTCTATTTTTGAACTCAGCGCCCCGGAAGCGGCCATCCTGGCAGAACAGAAATCCCAATCGGCAGACCTCATCTGCATGGGCCGCGGCGGCGGCCAGGCCCTCAAGAATTTTCTTCTCGGCAGCGTCAGCACTTACGTCATTACCCACGCGCCCTGCCCGGTCCTCTTGGCCCGCGATGAAAAGAAAGGCCCATACCGGCATATCCTGGTGCCCGTAGACGGATCTGAATCGTCTTTACAGGCCCTGAAACAGGCCGAAGTCCTGGCCAAAGGAGATGGCGCTTCCCTGACCGTCCTCTACGTCGCCAGCGTCAGCGACAGCCTGCGCGATACGGCCATCCCCAATACGCTGGAACCGCATAAATTACAGGAATTAGCCGCTCACATGCGGACCAAGGGTCATAACGCCTTCCTGCGCTGCCAGGAAGAATTGTCATCTCAAGTCCCCTTGCAATGCCTGTATAAAATCGGCTCGCCCGGTCCGATTATCTTGCAGACCGCAGCCGATACGGAAACGGACCTCATCGTCATGGGCAGCCGCGGCCTGAGCCGTATCCAAAGCGTCCTCCTGGGCAGCGTCGGCCGCTATGTATCCTCCCATTCAGGCCTTCCCGTCCTCATCATCCGCTAATCATTACTTCATTAAACTCCTCAGGAGATGATTCCCTTGAATAAACTCATGTATAAAGCCCAAAAAGAATCGGTCGCCCTCCTGGTCAACCGCATCATGGCCGAAAAAAATCCAGAAACCCGTAAGAAGACTTTGAAACGACTGACCACGATTATGGAAACCTTCTTCGGTGACTTATTTGAAGAAGAATCTTTTGCCAATGCCCGCAATCTCATTGACGAAGGCGGCAAGTGGTTCCAATTCCTCAACCGAGCCCTGGATACACTCAATCCCAACGTAGTCCGTACAGCCGTCATGGACCTGGGCTTTGAATCGGGCTTCTACGGTCTGCGTACGCGGGACGAAGCCAAAGCCAAATATCACTGCAATATTCCCTGGGCCATCCTCTTCGACCCGACCAGCGCCTGCAACCTGCACTGCATCGGCTGCTGGGCTGCCGAATATGGTCACACCCTGAACCTGTCCTACGACGTCATGGATAAAATCGTAAGCCAAGGCAAAGAAGTAGGCTGCCATTTCTACCTCCTCACTGGCGGCGAACCGCTGGTCCGCAAAGCGGACATCCTGAAACTCTGCCGGAAACATCCGGACTGCGAATTCCACGCCTTTACCAATGGGACCCTCATTGACGATACCTTCTGCCAGGAAGTCGTCAAGGTCGGCAACCTCAGCTTCTCCCTCAGCGTCGAAGGCTTCCGCGAAGTCAACGACAGCCGCCGCGGCGAAGGCGTCTTCGACAAGGTCATGCACGCCATGGACCTGCTGCGCCAGTACGGTATCGTCTTCGGTACTTCCATCTGCTATACCCGTAAGAATATCCAGACCGTCACATCCGATACCTTCCTCGACCTCCTCATCAGCAAGGGAGCCTGGTTTACCTGGTATTTCCACTATATGCCCGTCGGCAACGATGCCTCTGTCGATTTACTGCCCACACCGGAACAGCGTGCTTATATGGTACGGCGTATCCGTGAAATCCGCAGCGTAAAGGGCGGCAAACCCATTTTTGCTATCGACTTCCAGAACGATGGCCAATTCATTGATGGCTGTGTCGCTGGCGGCCGCAACTACTGCCATATCAATCCTAACGGCGACGTCGAACCGTGCGTCTTTATCCACTACTCTAGTGCCAACATCAACGACCAGGACCTCATCACCTGTCTCCAGCAGCCCTTATTTAAGGAATACGCAAAAGGGCAGCCGTTCAACCACAATCATCTCCGCCCCTGCCCGATGTTGGAAAATCCCCAAGCCCTCGTCGATATGGTCAAACGGACGGGAGCCAAATCGACGGACATGCAGTCACCAGAATCGGTTGAACACCTCTGTGCTAAATGCAAAGCCTATGCCAAGCACTGGCAGCCGGCAGCCGATAAGTTATGGACTGATATCGTCCAGGACGATAAAAAATCGTCAGAACAGGAAATCTCGTAAAAAAGTAAAAAATTAAACCCATCCGCTAACCACTAACAACTAGCAACTTGAAAGGAGCTGTCGCGATGCGACAGCTCCTTTTTTTTACTTCACCCTATGATATCGGTTTTTTTTTATGTGACGCTTGCGCCACCAGATGATGCCATAAATGAAAGAAACGACGGCTACCAGTATGAGCAGGCGGCCCCAGTGTTCCTGGATGCGCAGGAGATCATGGCCCAGCCATACTTCGACCAGGACAGCCGGTATTTTGCCAAAAAGGTTGGCGATGAAATGGTCACGGTAAGAAATATGGCTCAAAGCACTGAAAGCAGTGACGACGACATTTGGTGCATACGGAATGGCCCGGCCCATCATGACCGTTTTGATGCAGCTGTAGGAATCGAGTTTTTCCAGCATCTTGCTCTTGGAAATGACTTTCTGCGCCTGCTTGCGGAGCAGCGTCCGGGTCAGGCGAAAGCTGATTTCAATACCGATGACTTCACCGATCCAAGAGATGATGATGCCCGGAATGAGGCCGAAGATGATACCGTTGACCGTCAGGAAGGGAATGGACGGAAGGCCGATGGCATTGACAAAGGCTATCATGAAAATACTGATGCCGATAGCGTAGAAGCCAAACGAAGCGATATAATCGGCTAACCCATCCAGATCACCACTGATGGTCAGATGCCACATGATCGAATAAAAATCAGGTGCCATGAGCTGAATCGATAAAAACATCAAGACGACTAAGATGCCCCCGCCGATATGAAGGAGCCAGCCTAAATATTTATCATTCATAGAAATGCGGTCCTCACGTAATAATTAATTTTTTCGTACCCTTTATTATACCATATCTTCCGGGTCCCTGTCTGCTACGAGCTTCACTTTTTCAGCCTCTCCCAGACGATGGCTCAGGACGAGGAAATCATCGAGCTTCTGCCGGGCCAGGCCGCTGTCGATGAGGCGGGCCGCTTTGCGGATGCCGGCATAGAGATTGAGGACGCTGCCGCCGATATAGAGGCCGGCACCAGCATTGAGCAGAACCGCCGTCCGCGGGCCGCCCTTGTATCCATCGAGGACGGCCCGGGTAATAGCCGCATTATGCTTGGGCAGGCCGCCGCGCAGTTCGTCGCGCGAAGCCCTGGGCAGGTTGAAATCTTCCGGCCTGATTTCATAGGTTGAAACCGATTCCGGCGTAAACTCGCAAATCGTCGTCGCTGCCGATGCTGAAATTTCATCACTGCCATCCTGACCGTAGACAACCATGCCATGGCGGACGCCGAGGGCAGCCAGGACATGGGCCATGGGTTCGACCAGGTGCGGTGCATTGACGCCGAGGATTTCATAAACGGCATGGGCCGGATTGGTCAAAGGCCGCAGGACATCGAATACCGTATAAATGCCCAGCTGTTCGCGGACCGCATCGATGCGTTTCATCATATAGTAGTAATAGCGCGTATAAAAATAACAGAGGCCGATCTGCTGGAGCATGTCCAGACAGCTTTCCGGGCTGAGGAAGATATTGGCACCTAAGGCTTCCAGGACGTCAGCAGAACCGCTGCGCGACGTCTTGGCCCGATTGCCGTGCTTGGCGACGCGGACGCCGCCGGCGGCGATGACGAAAGACGCCGTCGTCGAGATGTTGAAGGTCTTGGTCCGGCCGCCGCCAGTGCCGACGATGTCGAAGACGTCCATCGTACCGGGGACGTGCATACTATATTTCCGCATCGTCCGGGCAAAGGCCGTGATTTCCCGCTCTGAAGCGCCTTTCGTCGTCAAGGCTGCCAGAAACGCGGCCAACTGGACGTCTGAAATCGTCCCTTCCATGATCTGCTCCATGACGATGGAGCTCTCGCGTTCGCTAAGGTCTTTTCCTTTGGTAATGGTTTTCAGTAAGCTGGTCAGCATGGTCCTCACCTCCGCCTGAAAAAAACGGAACTATACTATTCTCTTTTATTATAGCATATTATGCCTTTCATTGCCGCAAAAAAGCTCAGCCTTCCTCTAATTCGGCAATGCGCTGTCTCAGTTCCCCTTCATCGTAAAAGACTTTTTCCAGGCATAAGCCCTGAGCCGGTGCCGTCGCCCCGAGCTGGGTCCGGTCGCCGCTTCCAAGGATTTCCTGGAAGCGGTCCGGCGTCAGACGATGGAGTCCCAGGTCGACGAGGCCGCCGGCAATATTGCGGACCATATGGTAGAGGAAGCCATCGCCGACGACGTCGATATCGAGGACATGGCCCCGTTCGTGGAGGGTAATGGAATACATCGTCTTCACGGGATTCATGGGCGTCGTATTCTGGCCTTCAAAAGCAGAAAAATCGTGCGTCCCCAAGAGAATAGCCGCGCCTTCGCGCATGGCCTGCCGGTCGAGAGGCTTACGGATAAACCAGGCATAGCGCAGGAGGAAAGGGTCGTGCATGCGGTTGTTGTCGATGGAATAGCGGTAATGCTTGCCGACGTTATCGTGGCGGACACTGAAGTGCTCGGGCATTTCCCGGGCCGACAGGACGGCGATTTCCGGCGGCAGATAGCCTTTCATGGCATAGGGTATCTTTTCCGTCGGAATCGAGCCCTGGCCATAGAAATTGACGACCTGGCCGCGGGCATGGACGCCGGCATCCGTGCGGGCAGCCCCATAAATAGTAATAGGCGTCTGGAAGATGGCCGACAGCCCTTGTTCAATGCATCGCTGGATGGACTCGGCATTGGTCTGGCGCTGGAAACCATGGAAATCGGTGCCATCATAGGCGACGACGAGGCAGATATTCTTCTTCATCATAACCACCGCATAGCCGCCAGGATGGCGGTGACGATCAGGACCGCCGCCATGGCGATGCCATCCCGGTAAGTATAGGACAGTTCATTCATCCGCGTCCGCCCTTCCCCACCGCGATAGCAGCGGGCTTCCATGGCCGTCGCCAGGTCATCGGCCCGACGGAAGGCACTGACAAAGAGCGGCACCAACAGGGGAATCATATTCTTGCCGCGCTGCAAGAGGCTGCCACTGGTAAAATTAGCTCCCCGTGCCGTCTGGGCTTTCATGATGCGGTCCGTTTCTTCCAGGAGCGTCGGGATGAAGCGCAGGGCAATGGTCATCATCATAGCCAGTTCATGAGCCGGCACGCCGATGCGCTTAAAGGGATTGAGCAGATGCTCGATGCCGTCGGTCAGGACGATGGGCGACGTCGTATACGTCAAAAGCGATGAAAAGACGATGAGGAACACCAGCCGGGCCGTCATGAGAGCCCCCTGGTACAAGCCTTCCTTGGTGATATGGAAGATGCCGTACTGCCAGAGGACATCGCCCGGCGTCGTGAATATATGAACGCCCATGGTGAAGATGATAATGACCCATAGCGGCTTCAAGGATTTGAGGATGAATTTCGCCGGCAGGCGGGAAATGGCAAAACTCAGGACAACAAAAGCTGTGACGAGGCCATAAGACGCCAGGGAATGAGCAAAGAAGATGGCGACAATGAAAATCATCGTAGCCACGATTTTGATGCGCGGATCGAGTTTATGTAAAAAAGACGTGCCAGGGAAATACTGGCCTAAGGTAATATCAGTGAGCATGGACTGTGCCTCCTTTCAGGCAGTCGAAAATAGCCTGTGCCCCTTCTTCGACGGTCCGGACCCGGTCGTCGACGGCAAAGCCCCGTCCCTGGAGATATTGAAGGACCCCGGTTACAGGCGGCACGGACACGCCGGCATCGTGCAGCGCCTGCTGCTGGGTCGCAAAGATGTCCAGCGGTTCGCCATCGAGGACGATATGGCCGTGGGACAAGACCAGGAGGCGGCTGGCCAGGCGGGAAATATCGTCCATGTTATGCGATACCAAGATGACAGTAATCCCCTTTTCCTGGTGCCAGCGCTGGATTTCCGAAAAAATTTCCCGCCGGCCGATGGGATCCAGGCCGGCCGAAGGTTCATCCAGGATGAGGTACGACGGATGGATAGCGATGACGCCAGCAATGGCGACGCGGCGCATCTGGCCGCCACTCAGGCGGAACGGCGAGCGGTCGGCATAAGTCTTGTAATCGAGGCCGACAAAATCCATGGCTTCTTTGACCCGTTCCGTAATTTCATCTTCGCTCAGGCCGAAATTACGCGGCCCGAAGGCGATGTCTTTGGCAATCGTTTCTTCAAAGAGCTGGTATTCCGGATACTGGAAGACCATGCCCACTTTATGGCGCACGGCCATGGCTTCTTTCGTCTTCTTGCCGATATCCGTCCCGTCGACAGTCACCGTCCCGGCTGTCGGCCTGATGAGGCCATTGAGTATCTGGACCAGTGTCGACTTGCCCGAACCGGTATGACCGATGATGCCGACGAATTCCCCTTCATGGATTTCGACATCCGTATCGTAGAGGGCCGTCTTTTCGAAGGGCGTCCCAATGCCATAGGTATAGGTCACATTGCTTAACTTAATCGACATAATGCATCTCCTAATTCTTCCTCGGTAATGATAGAATCCGGCAAATCAAGGCCTTTCTGGCGCAGCTGTTCTGCCAGTTCCGCTGCGACTGGTACATCGAGCCCCATGGCCTTCAGTTCTTTGACATGGGTAAAGACCTCGCGCGGCGTACCGTCCATTTGCAGCTCAGCCCGGTCGACGACGACGACGCGGTCAGCCTGGACGGCTTCTTCCATGAAATGGGTAATGATGATGATGGTAAAGCCTTCGTCATGAAGCTGATGGAGCGTATCCATGACTTCCTTACGGCCGACAGGGTCGAGCATGGCCGTCGGTTCGTCGAGGACGATGCAGTCGCACTGCATGGCCAGGATGCCGGCAATGGCGACGCGCTGCTTCTGCCCGCCACTCAGGAGATGCGGGCCGTGTTTGGCATAAATGGTCATATTGACACGGCGCAGGGCATCACTGACACGGGCCTTGATTTCATCCGACGGGACACCCAGATTTTCCGGACCAAAGGCCACATCTTCTTCGACGACGGCTGCGACAATCTGGTTATCCGGGTTCTGGAAGACCATGCCTACATGCTGGCGTATCTTCCAAACATTATCCGGGTCATCGGTCCGCATACCGCAGACTTCGCACGTACCAGACGTCGGTGTCAGGAGGACGTTGAAATGCTTAGCCAGGGTCGACTTGCCGGAACCGTTGGTACCGATGATGGCGACGAATTCGCCTTTGGCGATTTCCAGCGAAATGTCCTTTAAAGCATAGACCACCTTGCCGTCTTCATCTTCATAGGTATGGCTGAGATGATCCGTTTTAATCATAGTTTCTGTCATACTGCACTCCTTAATCATTAGTGGGACTGTCGCGCGAAGGCATAGGTCATCATGCACAATCCCGGTTTCTTTATAGTTTGTAGTTTTTAAAACATATGGCTTCCGATTTGGTAGACGACGAAGGTCAGGACCCAGGCGACGGCAACCTGGAAACAGACGGAGAAGGCCGTCCACTTCCAGCTGTGTGATTCAGCGTGGATCGTGGCAATCGTCGCGGCACAGGGGACGTAAAGCAGCGAGAAGAGCATCATGCAGTACGCATTGAGCTGGGTAAATCCGCCTTGGCTCATCATAGAAGCGAGGGCTGCCAGGGCTGCCGGCGAATTGATGTTGACCCCATCGAAAAGGACGGCAAAACTGGAAACGACGACTTCCTTGGCGGAAATGCCGGCGATAAGGGCCAGACAGATCTGCCAGTACCCCAGGCCAATGGGCGCAAAGAAAGGTACGATGGCCTTGCCGACGATGGCGCCGAAACTGTCGGCCATGTCGCCATAGCCGGCGGGGCCGAAGTTGAGGATGAACCACATGAGGATGGAAGCAGCAAAGATGACTGTACCTGCACGGCTCAGGTAATCCTTTATCTTTTCCCAGACATAGACATAGACCGTATGGGCACTGGGCCGCTTGTATTCCGGCAGCTCGATGAGCAGGTCATTTTCTTTCTTCTGATGGCTGAAGATATTCATGGCCTTCAAGGCCACCAGGGCCACGACGATACCGATGAGGTACATGGAATAGGCGACAATCATAGCATCGTTCGGAAAGAACATGCCCGAAAAGAGGATGTAAATGGGCAGGCGGGCACTGCAGGACATGAACGGCGTAACCAGCATTGTCCGGTAGCGGTCGCGCTTATCTTCCAGCGCCCGTGAGGCCATGATAGCCGGTACGCTGCAGCCGAAACCGAGGATCATGGGGATGAAGGCCCGTCCCGACAAGCCCAGCCGGTTCATGATGTCGTTCATGACATAGGCCACGCGGGACATATAGCCGCTGTCCTCCAAAAGGGCCAGGGCAAAGAAGAGGATACAGATGTTGGGCAAAAAGGTCAGGATACCGCCGACACCAGCAATGATGCCATCGCAAACCAGAGAAATGAGCATATCGTCAGCACCCAGCGAGGTCAGGCCGCTTTCGGCCATGGCCGACAAGGCATCGATGGAGCCCTGGAAGGAATCCTGCACTATATCACCGATGAAGAAAGTCAGGAAAAAAACGACCGCCATGATGGCCAGGAAGATAGGGATACCCAGCCACTTATCGGTCAGATACCGGTCGACAGAATCGGTGGCAGCCGCTTTCGACGCCTGATTGACGACAACTTCATGGATGACTTCTTCGATGAAGGCATATTTTTCCGTAATAATATCGGTTTCATAACTGCGGTCCAGGACATGATGGACGTCTTCGACGGGATATTTAGCTGTAATCTCCGGATCCTTTTCGAGGAGCTTCAGCGCATGCCAGCGATGATTGTACAGGTCGGGATATTTCTCGTGCAAAAGCTGGCGCACGGCGTCGATACGGTCTTCCATGTCATCGCTGTAAACCATGGCGAATTCACTGTGATGGTTGTGCTGATGGTTGGTCTTATCCGAATGGTTATGGATGAGCCGGTCCGGATGGACGTGGTCCTTATGATGGACAGCCGCATGGAGCAGGACGCTCAGACCGCGGCGTTTCAAGGCCGATACGGGAATGACCGGCACGCCGAGCATTTCTGGCAGCCGATGCAGGTCGATTTCCATGCCCCGTTTTTCGACGATATCCATCATATTCAGGGCGACGACGACGGGCTTCCCTAATTCCAAGAGCTGCAAGGTCAGGTAGAGATTCCGTTCCAAGGCCGACGCATCGATGACATCGACAATGACGTCGACATCGTCACTGAGGATAAAGTTACGCGAAACTTGTTCTTCCATCGTATACGACGTCAAGCTGTACGTTCCGGGCAGGTCGACGAGATGGATGTGGTAGCCATGGGCATTGATGGCGCCTTCGACCTTTTCGACGGTAACGCCGGGCCAGTTGGCCACCTTGAGATTAGCCCCCGTATAGGCGTTGAACAGCGTCGTCTTGCCACAGTTCGGATTGCCGATGAAAGCGACAGTCATTTCCTTTTTTTCAGCAGCAGCTGCTTCCTTTGGGACCGGCCGGCAGCCAGCCTTTGTCTTTACTTCGCTAGTCATGGTCTTTCCCCCTTACGCTGATGTGTGACGAAATCCCCTTACCCAAGGCCAGGCGGGTGCTGCGCATCTTGATGATGACCGTCCCTTCGTTCTTGTTGTTGAGCACTGAAATTTCCGTTCCGTTAATCATACCCAGGGCCTGCAGGCGCTTTTCAGTCTGGTCCGGCAAATCCAAACTTTCGATAATATAGTCGTGTCCGATTTTTCCTTCTGCTAAGGTCATGCTGCCGCCTCCTATCGTGCCCGTTCCGGCCCGTAAGCGTTATCACCGGACGTCCCCTTGACGGTGAACAGTCCCAAATAGGATACGGCCATGATCGACTGGACTGCCGTCGCAGCTATATCCTGCCCCAGGACAGGCAGGATATAGCTGGCCAGGTAACAAAGAAAAGGGACAGCGAACATGAGGCCGGGCTTATTGATGTCATGACAGCGCCGGACGCCCAGGGAAAGCTGGGACCAAATAGCCGGAATAGACAGCAAGACGAAGATGATGCCGAAGATGATAGCATATTCCATATGATTGATTAAAATAGATTCGATGATCTTGCTATAGAGAATGATGGAAAACATGAACTGAGCGAACATCAGGATCAAGGTCCGGAAAATAAAAGGCCGGCGCTGGATGCGGCCGGTAAAGCGGAAATACTTAGCCTTCAGATCGGCAAAGTCGCGGAAACTGACCAGGCTGTTTTCACTGCCCGGGCCGACAGGCATGGCAAAGCCGCGATGAATCCGTGCCGATTGACGGGACCGCTTCTTCAATTTAATTTTTTGATTGCGTTGAGACACAACGATTACCTCCTATAACTCTGTATACTCATATCGTACTATATTCATGGCCTCGATTCAATTCATTTCTGGCAAAATTATGATATAATAGAAAAAATGACTTGGAGGAGGACCTTATGGAATCTACTGTCTTTACGAATCTGCGCGGCTCAGAAGGAGCCCTGACCTTTAATTTTTTCTGTGAATCCCTGATCACATCACTCCACACCTTGACACACGTCATGGAAGACGCCGGCCTTGCCGTCCCGGACAACGTCGGCCATGTCGCCGATGCCTTAGGGGAAATGGGCAGTCACCTCATGGAAGACTATCAGCGCGGCGAACTCGACTTAGGCCGCTTCAAAGATGAAATCCTCGATTTCTACGACCTCAACTTCGCCGTCAACGACGCCCTGGCCTCGGCCATCATGAGCCATGACGACTTACAGTATTATTACTACGTCTACATGCAGGGCCTGTACATCTTCTTCCCCAATATGATGGAAGCCTTCAGCGCCGATGTCGCCGACGACAAGATCATCCCCTTCCTCGACGAACTGGCCAACGAATTCCGCCAGCTCGCCGGCAGTGGGTCGTGATGGTGTCCTGCGTGCCCCACGTGGTCGCCCGTTGTGGGAATCCCGCCAACTTGTTCGTAAAAAAGGGCCTGTCGCACGTAATCGTGCACAGGCTCTTTTTATGTATGCGAAAATATCATAGCT
>CABMPA010000010.1 GCA_902388315.1 uncultured Megasphaera sp.
CCCATTCCAGGGATTCCTTGAGGATAGCCGTCTGCATGGGGATATTGTTCGGTTCGCCGGCATTGGAGCCGATAGGGACGTGCGGCGCTGTGATGCGCGGTGCCCCCTGCTGGCGGGCGATGGGAGGCAGGGCAGCGATGACGCAGCAGCTCATGCCTTCGGCTTCGCAGCAGCGGGTGACGATCGTCGCCGAACGGTGGCAGGTCCCGCAGCCGCCAGTGCAGAGGACGATGTCGACGCCCTGGGCTTTCAGTTTCTTGGCGATTTCCGGCCCCGTTTCATGGCGGAATTTTTCGACGTTGCCGCCGCCGCCCATGAAGGTATACGTTTCTTCCGGCAAAGAGCCGATGAAGCCTTCTGCAACCAGTTCGTGCAGGCGGTCGATGGGGAACATGGCGTTGACGTCTTTGTTGATATCCGAGTTATCGAAGCCGCCGTGAGTGACCATCAGATTGGAAGACGGCGTATCGAAGGGGATGACGCGATAGGTAAAATCCCCGGACGTATTGAACGGTGTCTGATCTTTTTTATGGATGCCGCCAGCCGTGATGAAGGCGACTTTACATTCACTCAGTGGTTTCTTTAATTCGGTAAATACCGGTTTCGGTGTAACGGGAACGAAGATTTCCGAACGCATCCCTTCTACAGTCGTTAAGTTCATAACTACCCCTCCTATAGTTCATCTACAGCCGCCATGGGGCTGATGTAAAATTCAGTATACTCTCCCTCTTTCAGGGCTACATCGGTAAAGACCCAGCGCCGCGGTACGGCAATGGTGGCCAGGCCGCCGAGGCAGTCGGCTTTGATGGCCGTATCGTTGACTTCGCTGAGGACACCGCCGGCCAGGACCGGTGTGAATTCCCGGTCTTTTTCGAGCGGTGCATAATCGTAATCGAGCGGGGCCTCTACGATCTGCATGTAACTAAAATAGAATCGGAATTTCCGGCCTTCCCGGGGCTGGTGAAGGAACAAAGACGGTGCTGCGTGGATCACGCCCAGTCTCCCTCTCAGGTTGAGAGCCACGTCGTCAGCAGCGGCCTTGGTGACCGTCCCTTCCATCAGTACCGGGTTGAGCTGATAGTCGAGTCTGGCCATCAGTGGAGCGTCCCTTTGTCGAGGAGGACCGTTTCCGGGAGACCGAGGAGTTTATTATTGGCGTTAATGACGGCATTATCCCATTTCTTCGGTGCTGCCGCGATGGGGACGCCGGCCATCTTATTCTTGAGCATCTGGATAGCGCGGGCGGCGACTTCCCTGGTGACGCACGAGCAGCCGGCTACGTCGTTTTCAAAGCCGCCCTGGTCCATATTTTCTTCGACCATGGCATCAGCATAGGGATTGCCGACGACGAGCTGGCCCTGGTAAGCGCAGAAGGAAACGCCGACGACGGGGATGCCCCGCTTGCCAGCCTGACCGATGTGCTGGATGAAGTCGATGTGGTTGTTGCCGAAGCCTTCGGTCGTGATGATGCAGCCGTCGATGTCGAGGCTTTCCAACAGCGAGCCTAAGCGGTCGGAAACCCAGAGCTTTTCGTCATTGACCTGCGGCGAGCCGACGAAGACGACGCCGATGAGGTCCAGTTCATCGTCCTTGGCCAGGCCTTCAACCAAGGGTTCACGGATGTAATGACGGGTCATTTCTTTCGTAGCCGGCCCGATGCAGGTCAGGGCGTGGATGGAACCGTCGCGGACCTGGTTCGGTGTCAGTACGATCGGCACGTTGCCGAGGTCGACGTTCTTCTGGCCGCCCATGACACCGCACGGTTCATTTGGGCAGAGGACGTTGTCGTGCATAGCCCCCTGGCCCATGATTTCCTTGACCAGGACGACGCGGGGATTGCCCTTGCGGCGCAGGTCTTCGCAGATTTCTTCGCGGACGACTTCGCCGTCATATTTCTTCAATTCATTGCGGACGGCCTGGATGATGTAGTCTTCGCATTTATGAGCGGCAAAAGGTCCCGGACGGGTCATGCCCGTAAGGCGTTTGATGACGGCATGGCAGCGGATAATGATGTCGCCTTCATCAGCGCATCCCGGATGGCCAAAATACATCTTTTCATCGAGGAAACCTTCAGACGAGCCGAATTCATGGATCTGGACGCCGTCTTCGTCAACGCCGGTGAGCATGAAGACGACGCCGTCGGCGACTTTGGTGACGCCTTCACCGAGTTCGCCTTCGACTTTCGTCGCAATAGGGGCTACGTCCATGATAGTATCGGTATAGACATGGCGTTTATCGGGATAAATGACGTCGAGGCTCATGCTGACGCAGAGCGGGTCTTCTTTGACGGCCTTTTCGACGATGGACCCGTCGATGAAGATCTTCCCGTCTTCAATGGCCGTCTTGTCGCTGATTTCGACATCGGTAATCTTGATGTGTTTCTTGATGAGCTTGCGGATGACTTTCTTTTCGCCCGTTTTTTCTGTCGGCGCTGCCGGCAGCGGACCTGCAGCCCCCAGGACGGTTCCGGCCGGGATATCCAGGCTCAGGCCTTCCAGTTTATCTATCTTCAAATGAATCGTTCCCGACGGCGCTGCTGCCGGTGCAGCCGGCGAGGCTTTGGCCGGTTCTGCCGGGGCTTCGGCGGGAACGGACTTGGCATTGACTTTATCCAGGACATCTTTGGTAATCGGCGTCAAGGCTTCGACATCCTGCAAGAGCGTACTGCCCAGGACTTCTTCAATGGTCAGGCCGTCGTCACTGAGCGTGAGCAGTCCGGCATCGACCATGTCGTCGAACAGCGTCGGGTCTTCCAGGTCATCCGCTCCGATGACCGTCCCCTTGGCCCGGCGGCAGCAGAAAACAGCAGGATCCGTAAGGTGTTTCTGTAAGGTATCTTTCGTAATAGACATACAATCACTCCCCCTGTGTAGTATGAGTTACGCCTTGATGCGGCGGATTAATTTATGATGGACTGCCCGCAGGGCCCCATCGGTACAATGGTATACCGGAAGATGCAGCTGCGGCGCACAGGCCATGACCGTATTGGTGCAGTCTGTGCAGTTACTGATGAGCAGGGCCTGAGCCCCTTCTTTCTTGAGCGTCATAACCCGCTGGACCTGTCCCGGACAGTGGCCGGGATTGTCGCATTTGCGGACGCCTGGCTTGACTTCATGGGCCTGCTTGCAAAAGGCTACGCCGGCCACGGCCGACCCCATGGAAGCCGCCATTTCCCGGAGGCGCTTTTCATCGGCACCGCAGGCACAGACGAGCAAGCCGATTTTTTCAGGTCCTGGCAGGAAAGTCTCCGTTGCGATGAGGCCGCCCGTCGTCTTGACGATAGGTGCATCCAGCGTCGTCCGCCTGCCCATGAAAGGACCGCCCATGATGAGCTCGCCATATTCTTTTCCCAGGCCGCCGGCCTTTTCCAGGACGTCGCTGACGGCCATGCCCAAGGGCAGGTCGTGGAAAACCTGGACTTCCGGACCGTTCAGCTTACCGGCTACGGTCACGTCTTTATCGATGAGCGGTTTCTTGTCATCGACGGCTTCGGCCATGCGCTGGAGCGTTTCCACGTTAATGATGACGGCGCCGGCTTTCGACGGCAGGCTGCCCGCATCGAGGAGCGTCCCCAGGACTTCCCGGACGACGGCCCGTTCTTCGCCGACAGGATAGACATTGGGCAGAAAGTGAAGGGCCAGGCGGTCATCGTCGGCCATGGCCGGCTGCAACGCCCGGACGGCTTTGCCATGGACGGCCTTGATGGCGATGACGCCTTTATCGGCATGGACGAGATCCATGGCCAGCTGCAGCCCCCGTATCACCGGGCGGCAATCCCTTTCCAGGGCGTCTATATTATGATTCAGAATGGGTTCACACTCTGACGCATTGGCAATGACGACGCCGCCATTCAAAAAGGGAACAGCCAGTTTCTGATACGTCGGGAACCCGGCACCGCCTAACCCGACGATACCGGCCTGGCGGATACATTCCAGCGGTGTCTGTGCCGTAAGGGGCACGTAGTCTTTCGGCTGGACGTCGTCAGCTCGAACGATGACGGCATCATCCGTCACTTCCAGGACCGTCCCGGATACACTCGTATATACCGGACTTCCTAATCCTTCCCCAGCCTCAGCGATGCACTGGCCACGCTGTACCCGTTCTCCCGATTGGACCACCGGGACCGATGGGGCACCGATATGCTGTGAAAGAGGAAAAACAAAGGGTCTCACGTCCGTCCACCTCCTAAGCTCATGATGTTTAGATTCTTGCTCCGCTTGATGTCCTCAAGCATGGCCTTAGTATAGTCTCCAGGCAGGTTGAAAAAAACAGGAAAACTTGAAATTTTCATGAATTCACCTTATTCATCTTATTTTTTATTAAGCCATTCTGTGTTAAAATAAAGAAAATAGCCGTATTCTCAGGGGATAATCCGGCTATGACGTAGAGGGGGAATGATGCATGATCGTAGAAACCTACCCGATTGCATTGAAGAAATTCATGAAATTCACGAAAATGAAGTCCGTGACCCTGGCCGAACGCATCGGTTACGATGTGTCGTACATCAGCAAATGGATCAACGGGGCCAAGCTGCCGTCGTCACGGGCCATTGAACGCGTCAATGAAGATGCGGCTGCACTCTTTGCCGAAATGATTGAAAAACTCGATCGCCGCGAAGACTGCTGCCGCTATTTTTCTTTTCCAGCAGACACCACCGACCTGGCCTTTGCCATCAGCGACTATCTGAGCCGGGCCTACCGCACATCGCTCCAGAGCGGGCGCACGGAAAAGGCCAAGAAATCCTGGCCCGTCCGCATCGTCACGAGCCATCAGAAAGTCGCCCATTTCCTAAAAGACCTGTTCCGAAAAAAACTCCCTGCCCTGACGGGCAAGGAGGAATTGGTCATTTATGGGGAATTCTTCGATTTTTATGACGACGGTTTCTGGTCCTATCTCGATGTACCGGCATCTTACAAGGGTCTGCGCATCCGCGTCGGCCTGGACAAAGAAAAACTGCGCCGCCATCCGGAATACGCAGCCCGGCTCTATGCCGTCCTCAACCGCTTCATGGATGCGGAATTCACCTTTTACGATTTCTCCGCCCTGAGCGATGCCAACCTCATCATCCTCAAGGACCAGTTCGCCATCTCTTACTCGCTCCAGAGCCATCGCGGCATGATGATGTGTTCTTATATGGATGACCCGGCCGTCGTCCACGACATCTACGAACGCTTCGGCGTCCACCATACGCCGAAACTCCTGACCCACATCCAGAGTCCCTGGAATGACGACTACGGCTACCGCACGTCCTTCTATGAAACGTCGCGGTTCTGCTTCTTCCTGACCAACGGCATCGAATACCTCCTGCCTCAGGAAGTCTTCGACCGGCTCATCGCCGAATCGCCGGCGGAACGGGCCGGCAGCATCGAGCGCCTGCGCATCACTTGGGAAGAAATCATCGCCAAGGCCCGCGTATCCATCATCGTGCCGACGCCATCCTTCATGCGCTACCTGGAAACGGGCCACATCGACCTGACCGATGTCCAGTACACCCTGACGCCGGGAGAACGGATGGATCACCTGAAGGCCATCGCCCGGACCCTGGCCAAGAGCCAGGGCATCACCTTGGGGACCATGCATCTGTCACCGGCCTTCCTGGCCTATAAAGAAGCGAACTTGTCCTTTTATTCCAACTACCGCATGAGCTTTTTCAAAAAGAATACCCTGGCCATGAACAGCCAGACCGACCCGTTTTACATCATCGTCGACAAAGAGCTGGACGCCATGGTCCGGGACTACTTCGACAACATGACTAAGGCGCCGTACTACCAGCCTTGCAGCGCGCAGGAATTAGAAAGCAAGACCAAAATCTACCAGCATATGCTGGAAAAAATCACCAGCCTGGCAGGGGCATAGAAAAAGGCGCTGCCTTGGAAGACAGCGCCTTTTTGAGTATTAAGTTTGCAGTTTGCAGTGAAAGTTTTGTAAATTTAAGGCCCTCTTCTGCAAACTGCATTTATGATTCGGGAACGGTAAAGGCACCGACGCTGAAGTGGATGATGTAATCTTCGGCTCCAGCTACAGGCATCCAATATCCATAGGCTTTCCCCGACTGGCTGTCGTAAATGACGCAGGTCGTGCGCTTTTCGTCGATAGCCCGGTTGCATAGGCAGCCTTTATGCTGTTCAGGGTTTCCCCTGTCGCTGCATCGGACCTGTTTGTCCATACCGAAAGAGACCGCTTTCCGATTGGCTGCGTAAATCTGACGATTTTTTTTAATAAGCAGTACCGGTTCGGGAAAATGGTCCCACATAAGATGAAAAGCTTCTATGATTTTCTGTTCATCCATGATTAAGCCTCCTTTTTAGCTTCTTTCAAACAAGATAACAACTGACTTTCCAGGAGTTCCATTGATTCCGTCGGTTCAAAGCGGCCTACAACCTGGCCTTGACGGTCGACGAGGAATTTCGTAAAGTTCCACTTAATATCCGGATTTTCTTTGTAATGCCAATCCCGTTTGCGGAGCAGGAGGCTCATGCCCAAGGCTTTCGCGCCCTTGCCAAAACCGTGGAATCCCTGCTGGGATTTGAGGTACGTATACAGCGGAAGTTCATTTTCCCCATTGACATCGGCCTTTTTCATCCGCAAAAAGGTCGTATCATATTTGATGCTGCAGAAATTCTGGATGCCCTTGTCATCTTCCGGCGCCTGGTTCATGAACTGATTACAGGGAACGTCGATGATTTCGAATCCATAGTCCTTGTATCTCCGATACAATTCTTCCAGCGCCTTGTACTGCGGCGTAAATCCGCAGCGCGTCGCCGTATTGACGATGAGCAGGACTTTGCCGGAGAAATCCCGTAAAGCGACTTTCTTTCCCTGATTGTCTTCCAATTCAAAATCATAAATCGTCATGTCATATCCCCCTCTTCTCTTGCAAATGTTATAAGGAATAAGTAACCGGTTCTGCTGTAAAGGAATAGATAGTCCCCTGTCCATTGATAAATCGGAACACCGTCATAAGCTGATCATCTACGCTATACATCTTACTCAGCACTTCTTTATTTGCTTCCATCATAGCCACGCGGGCTTCACGCCGGGTATCTTCTTCCACCTGGCCGCTGATGCGAATCCATTTATCTTCATACATACCGCAGATGGCTACATTCGGATTCTGCTTCATCTGACGATACACGGCTTTTTTGTTCGTCGTGATAAGATAAAGTTTATCTTCGAATTCACAAAGAGCCCCAAAAGGACGGACTTGCGGTTTATCCCCATCCATGGTTGCCAAATAGAATGGCTTACAATGTTGCAAAAAAGCAGCTACTTCTTTCATGATACTCATCCTCTCGTCTTATGATTCATCATTTCAAACAATCCTGGACACAAGCGGCTACCCGGTCCATCGAAGCAGTCGGTTCAAAACGGCCGATAACCTGACCGTTACGATCGACGAGAAATTTCGTAAAGTTCCATTTAATCGAATCGCCTTCCAAGTATTCCGGAAAATTTTCTTTCAAGGCATTGCTGAGCAGTTCGGCATAAGGGTGATCCGAATCAAATCCTTTGAATCCCTGTTCTTTCGTCAAATACTGGAAAAGGGGCTGCGCATTTTCACCGCGCACATCACCTTTTGCAAAAATAGGGAAGGTAACACCGTAATTGAATCGGCAGAATTCCTGTACTTCTTCATTAGTACCCGGTTCCTGGCCAGCGAACTGATTGCAGGGGAACCCGAGAATTTCAAATCCCTGGTCCTTGTATCTTCCATAAAGTTCCTGTAATTCCTTGAATTGGGGCGTGAAGCCGCATTTGCTCGCCGTATTTACGATGAGCAGTACCTTGCCCTTATAGGCTGCTAACGACTTTTTTTCTCCATTGTTCGCTTTCACCACGAAATCATATACGCTCATTTCCGTTACCTCCTCATATCTTTGCTGCAACTAGCTCACTTACGCTCTCGCTGCCTGATAATCTCCATTTTCTGAATACCCATAGTGTTTATTGTTATTTTCATCTTGCGGCACGGCGTCAACTACAACCGCTGTAAAATCGCCATTTTCAGAATACCCATAATATTCATTGCTATTTTCAGTCTGCGGCACGACATCGACTACAGCCGCTGCAAAATCACCATTTTCAGAATAATTATAAGCAGGAACAGCGGCAAAAGCTGAAAAACTCATAAGTGTCGTGGCTGCAAACATCATAGCCATTACTTTTTTCTTTATATTTTTCATTCTCATTACCTCTTCTTACAGTGAACCTTTATTCCGCTTCACGGAATGCACTCTTGGGCTGGCCGCAAATCGGGCAGACATAGTCATCGCCTTCAGCATTGATGTCGCCTTCGTATTCATAGCCGCAGACCGGACAGACATATACTTTCTTAGCTTTGGCAGGCTGGTTTTCCTGCGGATATTTGGCGAGGATTTCTGCCATCATGACGCCGTGGTGGCCTTCCTGTTTGGCAAAGAGTTCCAGTTCATCAGCAGCTTCGTCACAACCGGCAGCGCGGACTTTATCAGCCAGGGTCTTGATCTGTGCTTCACCGCCAGCTTCAGCTTTCTGCAATCCCCGGACGAGGCTCCAGAAATTCTGCGGATATTTTCCAACCAGCGTCGCATAAAAGCCAGCGTGAACGGCTTCCTGATTCGCTGCTTCGATAAAGGTATCGACAATATCGTCATAGCCCTGTTCTTTTGCCATCCGTGCCAAGGCGTAGTACATCATCGTCCCATTGGCTTCAGCCTGCATCATCGTTTTCATCATCTGTTCCAAATCAGTTCCTTTTGCAAATCCATAAATGCTCATTTTCAATTCCTCCTGTTTGCGCTAAATAAATTTTATTAAATTAGATTTTGCTAAATATTAATTACTGAGAAGCAGTAATAGCTCCGCTTGCAAATCCTATTATATACGCACTTTTTAATTTTGTCAAATATAATTTTACAAAATTTATTTGACGGTAAAAAGCGCTTAGAGATTCAGCAGGGCGTCGATTTTCGCTTTGTCAAACCCCAAGACATAATCTTTATCATCAGCCGTCGTAATCGGAACCATCATATCGCCTGTCAGCTGATAGCAGGCGTCGCGGTCCGCTTCATTGACTTCAATATTATGTTCTTCAAAATCGACATGCTTGCTCTTGAGATATTTCTTCACTTTTTCGCACCAGGGGCATTCATTGATCGAATAAACTTTTACCATTTTACTTTTCCTCCTCGCATTTGTTCAATATATTTTCCAGCCAGCAGGGCTGCTATCGTCCCATCGGCGGCGGCCGTCGTGAGCTGGCGTATTTCCTTTTCACGGACATCACCGGCTACAAAGACACCAGGAATTACCGTACGGCAATCTTCTCCTGCCGGGATGCGTCCGTCCTCTAAAGGCAAGTCTTCAGCAAATAATTCGGTATTCGGTACGACACCGATATTGACGAACAGGCCATCGACAGGAAGTTCTTCCTTGATACCCGAAGCTTTATCCAAGAGGGCAAGCGACGTAAGTTTCCCTTCGCCGTGAAGCGCCTTGATTTCTGTTTCCAGTCGGATTTCAACCTTCGGATTTTTTTGCAGGCGCTGGATAGAAACCTCATCGGCCCGCAATCGGGACCGGTGGATTACATAAAGCTTTTTTGCATATTTCGTCAAGAAATTCGCTGCATCAACAGCGGCATTGCCACCGCCCATCACAGCGACGACTTTATCCTGGTATAGATGACCATCACAGAGTTCGCAGTAATGGACGCCCTTATTGGCATATATCACTTCTTCAGGAAGGGGCAGCTTTCGCCGATTCATTCCAGAAGCAATGATGACGGTATCTGTTTCATAGATATATTCAGCCGTTTCAACGATTTTAGGCGTTGCCTTGAGACTCACCTTTTCAACAATATCAAATTCATCAACCATAGCTCCGGCATGTTCGGCCTGCGCCTGGACAGTCTCAATTAAATCCCGGCCAGTGACTTTCATGAAGCCCGGATAATTTTCGATACCCGTCGCATTGCTGATTTGGCCGCCTACAATAGCATTTTCCAAGACCAGCACAGACAGGTTCATCCGTCCGGCATAAAGTGCTGCCGTAAGGCCGGCCATGCCAGCGCCGATAATGACAACATCTTTATGGATTCTTTTTTTTACCATAAGCATACTCCTTTCCTTGTTTTGTCGTGTTTTCTCTCACTGACGAGTCTTATTATACACGAAAATTTGATTTTGTCAAATTTAATTTTATAAAATAATATTTGTGTTCATGAATCAATCCTGTTACAATAGAAGAGAAGAATTACGCAAGGAGGTAATTGCATGACAGATAGATCAAGCTGCAATCCATTACTATTAGGGAATCAGCTCTGCTTCCCCCTATATGCCAGTGCCCGGAAAATCGTGGCCGCCTATAACCCGTTCCTGAAAGAAATCGGCCTGACATACCCTCAATATGTCACCATGATGGTCCTTTGGGAAGAAAAGAAAATCACTATGCACGACCTGGGGAAACGGCTGTACCTTGATTCCGGCACGTTGACACCGGTTCTGAAGAAGCTGGAAAGCATGGGCTATGTAACCCGTTCCCGAAAACCCGAAGACGAACGCGTCGTCATCGTCGAAATCACACCAGAAGGCCAGGCCCTGCGTGAAAAAGCAGAAAAAGTCCCCTACGCCATGGGCTGCCTGGTAAATCGGAAAGGAGAACTCTTTACACCCGAAGAAGTAGAAACATTAAAAAAACAACTTTATCGCTTGATTCACGCTTTAGAATAGCAAAAAGGCGCTGTCGCATGAAGACAGCGCCTTTTTGAGTGACTACAAACTATTATTTACATGGAAATCTTGCTGGTCTTGGTCCAGATACCCATCTTTTCTGCGTCTTTGATGAGTTCTTCACGGAAGTCCGGATGAGCGATGTTGATCAGGGCTTCGGCGCGTTCCCACGTCGATTTGCCTTTCAACAGGGCTGTACCATATTCGGTGACGATGTAGTGGACAGCCGAACGCGGTGTCGTAATGACCGTGCCAGCCGGGAGGGTCGGTTTAATCAGGGATTCGACATGGCCGTCCTTGAATTTACGCGTCGAATGGACGCAGATAAAGCTCTTGCCGCCGTTGGATGCGAAAGCGCCCTGAGCGAAGTCGAGCTGGCCGCCGGTACCGCTGATCTGCTGATAGCTGGCCGTTTCTGCGTTGACCTGGCCATAGAGGTCGAGGTCGATGCAGCCGTTGATGGAGATGAATTTATCGATGCTGGCGACGACGCCGACGTTGTTGACGTAGCTGACCGGAGCGTTGAAGACGATCTGGTTGTCGTTGATGAAATCATAGAGGCGCTGTGTACCGCCGGCAAAAGCATAGATGATCTTGCCTTTATCGCGGTTCTTCTGGCCCGTAATCTTGCCGGCTTCATAGAGGTCGACATAGGAATCGACGAGCATTTCCGTATGACCACTCAAATCTTTAACATCCGATTCAGCCAGTTTGCGGCCAACAGCCGACGGGATACCGCCGATGCCGAGCTGGAGCGTACTGCCGTCTTCAATCATGGGGATGATATAATCGGCGATCTTGTCGTCGACCGGCGTACCTGCGCGGTTGGGGATTTGCGGCATAGGATGGTTCGAGCCTTCGACGACATAGTCGACGTCGCAGAGATTCAATTCCGTTTCATAGCCCAGAGCTTTCGGCATGTTCTGGTTGACTTCGAGGATGATCGTCTTAGCAGCACGGATCAAGCCGCGAAGGTCCGAAGCCTGAGGCCCGAGGTTGAAGTTGCCCCACTGGTCCATGGGATGAACCTGGATGATGAGTTTATCGATGTTTTCCCAATACTTCGGCAATTCGTTGAAGAGAATAGGAATGAACCAGCAGCGGCCATCTTTGGACATCTTGCGTTCAAATCCGTTCATATGAGCCGTTGCAAAGCGGATCTGTTCGTTGGAATCGCTATTGAGATAAGCAGCATAGGGTTCATCTTTGACGACGGTCGTAGCGACGATTTCGACACCGTGCAGTTCTTTCGCCCGTTTACCGATTTCGATATCGATATCATACGGAGCGGCGCAGCCGAGGCCATAGGAAACGCGGTCGCCATCTTTGACGAGAGCCGCAGCCTGTTCGGCCGTAATCAATTTCTTCTTATACTCTTCAGGAATTTGTGAAAGTTTGTACATTCTAAAGTCTCCTCCTTCATGACTTCGCAATAGTAGTATGAGATAACCTTATATATAGTATAAAACTTTCCCGCGATGACTGCAATCACATTTTGTGAAAAATATTACAAAATCTGAAAATAGAAAGTCTAAAAAGCTTGTTTTTTTATGGTAAAATAGTATTATTGTCACTTTGATGAATCCATAGTAAAGAAGGTTTATTATCATGTATCATTCACAAGCTAAAGGCACGATACTGCTGCTCATTACGGCCCTCATCTGGGGGGCCGCCTTCGTCGCCCAGAGCGTCGGCATGGACTACATCGGCCCTTTTACCTTCAGCGCCGCCCGCGATGTCATCGCCATCATCGTCCTGATTCCCGTCATCCTGCTGTTTACCGATAAAGGGACAGACGGGACCTATCCGCCGATTTTGCAACAGCTGAAACCGGACCGCATCACCCTCATCGGCGGTGCCTGGTGCGGCCTGGTCCTGGGCGCTGCCGATACGCTGCAGCAGGTCGGCATTTCCATGACGACGGCCGGGAAGGCCGGGTTCATCACGGCCTTGTACATCATCCTCGTCCCCCTCATGGGCCATTTCATCGGCCGCAAAGTCCCGCGTATCATCATGATCTGCGTCGCCCTGGCCATTGCCGGCTTTTACCTCTTATGCATCAACGGCGATTTCCAAGTCTCGTTCGGCGACTTCCTGGTCCTCTGCTGTGCCGTCTTCTTTGCCCTGCACATCCTGGTCATCGACCATTTCCTCTTAAAAAAGGCCCACAGCATCAAGTTATCCTGGGTCCAGTTCGCCATCGCCTTTCTCTTCTCCGGTACCCTGACGGTTCTCTTCGAGCATCCCGACTGGTCCGCCCTGTGGGCTGCCAAATGGCCTCTGCTCTACGCCGGCGGCCTGTCCAGCGGCGTCGCCTATACCTTGCAGATTGTCGGCCAGAAATACACGGAACCGACGACGGCGACCCTCATTATGAGCCTGGAATCAGTCTTTGCCGCTCTGGCAGGCTGGCTCATCCTGGGAGAAGTCATGACGGCCAAAGAACTGACCGGCTGCATCCTCGTCTTCGCCGCCGTCATCTTAGCGCAAATCCCTCTGCCGCATCTCTCCTTCCTGCGGAAGAATTAAATTATATTTGAAAATATTATATTTCAAAGTATAATATTATTAAATATAATTTGAGGAGTTGAAAGGAGGATTTTCATGAAATTCGTCGATCGCCAAAAGGAAATGACGGTATTAGAAAAAGAGTTCAACCGTAAAGAAGCGTCGCTCGTCATCGTCTATGGGCGCCGCCGTGTCGGCAAGACAGCGCTGCTCAAGGAATTCATCAAGGCCAAACGGGCCTTGTATTTTTTAGCTACCGAAGAATCAGAAGCCATGAACCGTCAGGCCTTCCAACAAGTGGCCGCCGATTTTTTAGATGACGAGCTGCTGCAATCGGCTCAAATCTTACGCTGGGAACCTATTTTTAAAGCCTTGGTCAAAGAAGCGGTACATCAGCGAGTCGTCCTGGTCATCGATGAATTCCAGTATATTGGCAAGAATAACCCGGCTTTTCTGTCGGTATTCCAGCGTATCTGGGACACCCTGCTCAGTCAGTCCAATATCATGGTCGTCTTATGCGGTTCCTTAGTATCCATGATGATGTCTCAAACCTTACGCTATGACAGCCCGCTCTATGGCCGTCGAACGGCACAGCTGAAAGTACGTCCCATTGCCTTCTCTTATTATCATGAATTCTTCGACACGCCGTTTGCCAAAGATGAGCTCATTGAACGTTACAGCATCACCGGCGGCATCCCGAAATATATCGAAGCCTTCAGCACAACCGGAAGCATACAGACAGCGCTGGAAAACAATCTTTTAAATCCTTCGGCCTTTCTCTTTGATGAACCGAACTTCCTCCTGCAAAAGGAAGTGTCTGAAATCGGCAGTTATTTTTCAATACTCCGGGTCATTGCCGACGGGAATCATAAAATCTCAAAAATCGCTGCCGTCTTGCAACAGAAGCAGAGTAACTTGCCGCGCTACCTGAAAGTCCTCATCGATTTAGACATTTTAACCCGGGAAGTCCCAGTCACCGAAGCCCATCCGGAAAAAAGTAAACGAGGCCTCTATCAGATACGGGATCATTTCATCCGCTTCTGGTTCCAGTTCATCTATCCCTATATCAGCTATATTGAAATGGGCCGTACAGAATTAGTACTGTCACGGTTACAGAAAAATTTCATCGACCGCCAGGTCAGCTTCGTCTATGAGTCGATCTGCCAGGAAACCCTATGGGACCTGTCTGCCTCTGGAAAATTGCCGGGCCTGTTAGAAAAAATTGGCCGCTGGTGGGATGGCAGCCATGAAATCGACGTCGTCGGCTTATCTGAAATGGATAATCTCTTAGTGCTCGGAGAATGTAAATTCTGGAAAGGGCCGGTCGGATTAAACGTTCTCGAAAATCTCGAAAAAAAAGCTGCCTATGTCGATTGGCATAAGCAGCAGCGAAAAATCGTCTATGTTCTGTTCAGTATCCACGGATTCAGCCAGGACTTGCAAGCACTGGCCAAAATCCGCAAAGACGTTTATTTATTGTCTTAATTGTCTCAACGGCTAACGTTTGTTGCTCCGCCGCCAGATGCGCTGGGCTTCGGCGGCTTTGATCAAGTCTTCGCGCATATCGGGATGAGCGATATGTATCAGGGCTTCGGCCCGCTGCCACGTGGCCAGGCCGGACAAGTTGGCTACGCCGTATTCCGTAACCATGTACGGCGCCTGGGTCCGCGGCGTCGTGATGATATCGCCGGCGGTGAATTTAGGCAGGATGTTAGAATGGCGGATTCCCTTTTTATCGACCCGGCTCGACGGCATGGCCAGGAAAGCCTTGCCGTGGTCGGCGGCATAGGCACCGGTCACGAAGTCCAGCTGGCCGCCCGTCCCGCTGATGTGCCGCGTCCCGGCCGATTCGGAGCAGACCTGGCCGTAAAGGTCGGCGGCGATGCAGCTGTTGATGGAAATGAAGTCGTCGAGCTGGCGGATGGTTTCCGGATTGTTGACGTAGTGCATGGGCGCCGACAGAATATCCTGATTGTGGTCCAAAAATTCATAGAGCTCCTTCGAGCCCATACAAATGGAGAAGACGCCTTTCCCCCGCTGGAAAGGCTTTTTGTCGTTGGTAATCTTGCCCGCCTTGTATAAATCGAGATAGCCGTCGCTCATGAGCTCCGTATGCATGCCCAAGTCTTTCAAGTCCGATTCGGCAATGAGGATGCCTAAGGCGTTGGGCATGCCGCCGATGCCGAGCTGCAAGGTAATGCCGTCGTGCAGGTAGGGGAAAATATTCTCGGCGATCTGCTTGTCAATGGCACTCGGGTCCCGGTTCGGCGCCAGGCCGACGGCTTCCTGGCTTTCGACGATGGCATCGACTTTAGAAACGTGGATGTGGTCGCTGCCCATGCCAAAGACGACGGGCATGTTGGGATTGACTTCGACGATGATCGTTTCCGCCGCATCGAGCATCTCCTGGGTGCAGCCATTGGTCAGGCCAAAGGAAAAATTCCCGTGCTTGTCCATAGGAGCTACGGTGATCATGGCCACATCGACCGGCGCAAAGCCCCGTGTATAATAAGACCCGCAGTCGCGGAACAGCATCGGTTCGTGATAAGCCCGGCCGGCATCGAGATACTTGCGGTCGATGCCGGAACAGTGCCAGAGATTATACGTAAAGGTCTCGTTTTCCGGGTCCGCTTCCAGGATAGCTACATCATGGCAAGAAATGGCGTTGCGGACCTTGATGTCCTCCAGTTCACCCTGGCGCCGGGCCAGGGCCTTGTCGAGCGCCGTCGGATAGGCACAGCTCATACCATAATCGACCCAGTCGCCATCCTTGACGACCTGCACAGCCTGGTCGGCCGTACAGCATTTCATTTTATATTCCTGATATACGTCCATTACCGGCCACCTCACTATCTGACCGCAGCCATACCGGCATCAAAGGCTTTTACGTTGATGTCGACAAAGGCTGGCTTCACCGTTTTGGCAATGATGCGCTTCCAGTCGATATCATGAAGGCCAAGGGCTTCGATGAGGGCGCCCAGGAGGACGACGTTGGCACTCTTGGGATTGCCCAGGTCGGTGGCTATTTTCGTCGCATCGAGGTCCCGGACGGGAACGTGTTTTTTCAGTTCTTCAATAATGCCCTGCGGATACGGGCAGGCACCGGAAAGGACGGGCAGGGACGGAATCTGCGTCATATTGACGACCATACTGCCGTCTTTCTTCAGGAACCGGGCATAGCGGGCGGCTTCCATTTCTTCAAAGGAGACGAGGATATCCGCTGAGCCTTCGCCGATGATGGGCGAGTAGACCTTTTTGCCAAAACGGACCTGCGTGCTGACGCTGCCGCCGCGCTGACTCATGCCGTGGACTTCGGACATCTTGACATCGTACCCATATTCAATCAGGCCGATGGTGAGGATTTTGCTGGCTAATATCGTACCCTGACCGCCGACACCGACGAAGAGTACACTCTTTACATCTGACATATTATTTATCCCCCTTTCTGGAAATGGCCTGAACCGGGCAGACCTGCATGCAGACCGTACAGCCGACGCAATCCGCCTGGGCAATACTGGATTTCTTGTTTTCACTGTCATAGCGCAGGGCCGGACAGCCGGTAGAGAGGCATTTCTTACAGCCAATGCATTTATCCGTATCGACGACGCAAGGCGTCTTGTCGAGGTTAAACTGGGCTTTATCTTCTTTCGAGTATTTCTTGAGGACACAGGGCCATTTGGTGATGATGACCGACGGTTCCTCTTCGATGGCAAAAGCCCAGTCCAGCGTTTCTTTCATGGCCTTCAGGTCCAGGGGATTGACCGTTCGGACGTGCTTGATGCCCAGGGCCTTGACGACGGCTTCGACGTCGATGAGTGTCGCCGGTTCCCCTTTGATATTGTAGCCCGTCCCAGGATTATCCTGGTGGCCGGTCATGCCGGTGATGCGGTTGTCCAGGATGACGCAGATGGCATTGGAACCGTTATAAGCTACATCGGTCAGGGAGTTGATGCCCGTATGGAAGAACGTCGAATCGCCCATGCAGGCGACGACCCGTTTATTCTGTCCGCTGAGCTGTAACCCATGGCTGAAGCCGTGGGCCACGGAGAAGGAACTGCCCATACAGACGGCCAGGTCCTTGGCGTTTAGCGGCGCCGAACCTCCTAAGGCATAGCAGCCGATATCACCGACCATGACTGTATCTTTCCGCTTGCCCAGTTCATAGAAGAAGCCGCGGTGCGGACAGCCGGCACAGAGGGCAGGCGGTCTGGGGACGAAACAGGAATCGGGGACTTCCACGCCGTGCTGCTGCTTTTTCAGGACACTGGCCGACACGATATTGGGATTAAGTTCATCAATATTGGGGATGACGTCCTTGCCGTGGCAGGCAATCCCGGCCTGGCGTATCTGTTCTTCCATGAAAGGATCCAGTTCTTCGATGACGTAGAGTTCATCGACCTTATCGGCAAAGGCTTTGATTTTTTCCATCGGCAGGGGATAGGTAAATCCCAGTTTCAGGTACGAAGCCTGGTCGCCCAATACTTCTTTGGCATACATATAGGCTGCCCCGGCGGCGATGATGCCGATTTTCGTATCATGCATCTCGACTTCATTGAAGGGACAGATTTCGGAATAACCCTTTAACTTTTCTTCCCGTTCTTCGACGACGTAACGGAGTTTCTTGGAAATAGCCGGTACGGCATCCATCTTTTCCCGCTGTTTCTGATAGAGGACGGGAGGCACTTCCTGGCGGGCCTGTACTTCGACGAGGCTCTTGGAATGGCAGACACGGGTCGTCATGCGTATCATGACCGGGACGTTATAGGTTTCGCTGACTTTATAGGCTTCTTTGGTCATGTCGATACATTCCTGCGAATCCGACGGCTCGAACATGGCGATTTTGGCAAACTTGGCGTAATTCCGGTTATCCTGTTCGTTCTGGGATGAATGCATGCCCGGATCGTCCGCCGAAACGAAGGCAAAGCCGCCGTTGATGCTTAAATAAGCAAAGGTGAACAGCGGGTCCGCTGCAACGTTGACGCCGACCATCTTCATGGCGGCAAAAGAGCGGACGCCGGACATAGAGGCTCCGATAGCCGCTTCCATGGCAACTTTTTCATTCGGTGCCCATTCGGCATACATATCATCATAGGTCGCGGCATTTTCCAAAATTTCCGTACTCGGTGTCCCCGGATAAGCCGAAGCAAAGGATACACCGGCTTCATATAAACCTCTGGCGATGGCTTCATCACCGGTCAATAACTTTTTCATGAGCTATACCTCCTCCATCATTTGTCAGTTGACTATCTATTCACCAATATATATGTAATATCCATGCCAATTTACTCGATATGATATATAGGCCATTTTTCCCAAAAACGCCCTTGATGATAAATACTTTAGGTAAAATATTTTTTACTTTCTTTACATTTCTTTCTTGTTTCTTTATGATGAAGAGAGGAAATGAGGTGGAAAGAAAATGGAGAATATTGCTTTTTTGATTGCTGATGACCTGATGCGGCAATCTGTATATACGATATTACAACATTATAGAGATAAATTGGAAGCCCACGATATCACGACGACGGTCACGATTATCGACTTTCCCCGCCTTATCGACCAGGCCCGCGGCCTGATCCGTCAGGGCGCCAAAGTCATCATCACCAACAGCGGCTCCCACCAGATACTGACCAAGGCTATCGACAATGTGCCCATTCTCTGTCTTTTCAGTTCGACGAACGACGCCTTATATACGCTGCGCGCTATTGCGGCAAGATACCAGAAAATCCACTTGCTGCTCAACGAAAATTTCATGTTCAACCAAGACGCCTGCCCGGAAGAGCTCCGCAAAAAAATCGTTTTTTATCCCCGTTACAGCCTGGACAAGACCCATTTAGAGCTGTTAGCGCGGCTCCGTCAGATTCCGGTCACGCCGGATACGGCCATCGTCGGCTGTCCCCTCCTGTCGCAGATTGCTGAATCCAGTCCCATGCCGATTTATTCCATCCGCCCCAGCGAATCGACGATGCTCTCCGTCCTGCTTTACGCCCAGGAACTCCTGTCCTTCCAAAGGAAGGACAACCAGCAACTATCCATGATGTCTTCCATCTTATCCCACGTCACGGACGGCATCATCCTCTATTCCAAAGGCGGTGCCATTTCCCACATCAATGAACGGGCAGCGTCCTTCCTGGAAATCCCGGTGACGACGAAAAACATGCGCCAAATCTTTCCGGACTGGACAGAAGGGTCGAGCCCGTCCTTCCACGAGACAATCCTTCATCGGCCGCCGTATACGCTCATCGCCAATTCCGACTTTTTCCTCATGAACAGTACATCCCAATATATCCTGACCATCCGCGACGTGACGGAACTGCAGCGGCTGGAAAAGAATATCCGCTACAAACTCTCCAAGACAGGCCTGACGGCGACGCACCATTTCGAAGACATCAAGACCGTCGACGATAGCATGAAACAGGTCATCCGCCAGGCGAAGGTCATGGCCCGGTACAATGCGCCCATCCTCATCCAGGGCGAGAGTGGGACGGGGAAGGAACTCTTTGCCCAGAGTATCCATAATGCCAGCGACCGCCGTCACGGCCCTTTCGTAGCCATCAACTGTGCCGCTCTGCCGACGGACCTCCTGGAAAGTGAACTCTTCGGCTATGTCGGCGGGTCCTTCACAGGCGCCCGCAAAGAAGGCAAGGCCGGCCTCTTTGAAATGGCTCACAACGGGACGATTTTCCTCGACGAAATCAACAGCATGGCGCCGAGCATCCAGTCAAAGCTCTTGCGCGTCCTGGAAACGAAACAGGTCATGCGCCTCGGTTCGGACTACGTCATCCCCCTGGATATCCGCATCATCTCGGCCAGCAATGCCGACATCATCGCCGCTGTCCAGGCCGGCAGTTTCCGGCGCGATTTATTTTTCCGCATCAACACCCTGCGCCTGGGCCTGCCACCGCTGAACGAACGGCCAGAAGATATTCTCTATCTATTTTCTTATTTTCTGGAAAGTTTCACCCATCATAGCCAGACCCTGAAGCCACCATTAAAAAAAGCCCTCATCCAGCATGACTGGTGGGGCAATATCCGCGAACTGCACAGCGTCGCCTTACGGTATTATATTTTTGGAAATACCCTGAAAGATGACTACGATGCCTTATTCGATATCCCCGACGAGGCCCGGAAGAATACGCTGCTGGACACAGCTTCGCTTCAATTAAATATGAAGAGCCTGGAAAAGACGATCCAGCAGCTCCTCATCGAAGAACTGCAAGAAAAAGGCTATAGCCAGAAGGATATAGCCAAATTGCTCAACGTGTCGCGGCAGACGATCTTCAATAAGATGAGGCCTTAGTCAGCCGGCCTGCAGCGGCGCCGGATGCGGCTGTTGGGGATATTCAATTTTTGCCGGAACTTGGTCACTGTCCGCCGGGCTACGGAAATATGAACAGACGCGAAATATTCGGACAGGTCCTGGTCTGAATAGGGGTGGCGCTTATCTTCGCTTTCGACGAGGGCGGCGATTTTCCGCATGATAGCCTTATCGGATACGCTGGCCCCTTCTTCTTTGTCAACGGCATAGGCCGTAGCCAAAAAGGATTGCAGCGGATACACCTGGCCTTCAAAAAGGACATAACGGTGGCGGCAGACGCGGCTGACCGTAGCCGTACTGAGTTTCGTTTCCTCGGCAATGTCTTTCTGCCGCAGCGGCTGTAAGGGCTTATGGTATAAGAAATAGTCTTTCTGATGATTCATCAGACAGGTCACGACTTGTTCGATGGAATGATGGCGATAGGCCAGGGCTGATGCCAAATCGGTAAAATCCCGGCGGGCCTTGCGGATGTAGGCCAGCGTTTCCTTATCGCCCTGGGCAGCATACTGGTCGTATAAATCATCGCGAAAATAGACATCGGGGATTTCTTCGAGGGACCGCAGGGCCAGTTGGCCTTTCTCATTGCCATAAATTTCTACGTCCGGCCGGATATAGACTTCTTCCTGCGCAATCTGACCGGCCGGCTGAAGGGACAAGGTCTTGAGGAAATCGCGGATAGCCTGCAAATCCGCCTCAGACAGGGCCAGGGATGCCTGGATTTTCTGCCATTTCCCCTGTAAAAAGTCATCATAATGCTGCACCAGCAGGGCTTCCGTTTTAGCGGGAGCCTTGCGGCTGCGCCGGGTCTGGATGAGCAGGGTTTCGCGCAGATCCCGGGCGGCAATCCCCGGCGGGTCAAAGGATTGGACGAGTTCCAGTCCTTTTTTCATGTCTTCCGGACTGAGATGATACGCCGTGCCCAGGGAAGCCAGGTCGCCCTGGAAAAATCCCTTATCGTCGAGAGAACCGATGACCAGGCCAGCCGCCAGAAGCAGCGGCCGGGGCAGGTGCTGAAGGCGGAGCTGTCCCATGAGCCGTGCTTCCAGGGAATCGCTGCGGCTGCGCAGGTTGTCGATAGATTTCTCATCTTTTTCTCCTGCTGTCCGGACATCATGGTAGCGGATATCCAGCAAGGGATTATTCGTCACTTGTTCCTGCAAGAAGTCGACCAAATCCTGGGCGTGAAGGGCCAGCATCTGGATGGTCAGGCGCTGGACCTGCAATATTTTCGCTTTCTGTTCGAGTTTCAACGATAAGTTCGACATGACACGCCTCTTTCACGAAAGGATTATTTATTCACCATAGCCTCTAAGATACGATGGGCTTCGTCCGGCTCATGGTCTTTGATGATGCGGCTCACCGTATCGTACCCTAACGCCCCGATATAGGCCGCCCCAAAGGCAGCCGATGCCCGGAGGTGCTGCCGGCACTGGTCTTCCCGGACTTCCAGGCCTTCGACGCAGGCTGTCCGGAAGATAAATACCGACCGTATCAGGAGCTGGAGGCTTTCCAGGAGGCTGTCGGCGATGAGCGGCTCAAAGGCATTGAGCTCAAATTCGCCGTGAGCGGCAGCCATAGCGATGGCGCTGTCATCAGCCATGACTTTCATGGCACACTGCATGACCATTTCCGGGATGACCGGATTGACCTTGCCCGGCATGATGGAGCTGCCCTGCTGACGGGCAGGCAGGCGGATTTCGCCGATGCCGCCATGAGGGCCGGAATTCATGAGGCGCAAGTCATTGGCGATTTTCATGAGATTGACGGCCAACGCCTTGAGCAGGCCCGACACTTCGACGAAGACATCGTTGTTCTGCGTCAGGTCGACGGGATATTCTGCCGCCGCCAGGCCGATACCGGTTAATTGGCGCAACTGTTCGATGACTTCGTAGCGGTACTGCCGCGATGCCGTATCGGACGTACCGATGGCCGTACCGCCGAGATTGACCATGCGCAGCCGTTCTTCGATTTTATAGAGGCGCCAGCGGTCGCGGGACAGGGCCTGGGCATAGGCGCCGAATTCTTCACCTGCCGTCATGGGAACGGCATCCATGAGCTCGGTCCGGCCCAGTTTATACGTCTTTTCATAGGTCTGCTCTTTATGCTGGAAAGCTTCCTGCAAGTCGGCACAGGCCTGGCTCAGTTCCCGCAGCTGGCGGATAGCGGCGATGCGCAGGGCTGTCGGATAGACGTCGTTCGTCGACTGGCCGCGGTTGATGTCGTCCAGGGGATGGATGACGTCGTATTGGCCCGGCTTTTTCCCCAAGATGACCAAGGCGGCGTTGGCAATGACTTCATTGACGTTCATGTTCGTCGACGTACCGGCGCCGCCCTGGAGGGCCTCGGTCACAAAAGCGTCATCGTACCGGCCGGCCAGGATGGCGTCGCAGGCAGCGGCAACAGCCTGGTAAATCCCGTCTTCGCGGACGCCCAGGCGGGCATAGGTCAGGGCTGCGGCCTTCTTAACCGTCACCATGGCATAAATGAGCGGCATGGCCGTCCGCTTATGATTCAGCGGGAAATTTTCCAAAGCCCTGGCCGTATTGATGCCGTACATCGCAGCTTCCGGTAACTCCATTTCACCGAATACATCGCGTTCGATGCGCGTATGTTCCATCCGAATCCCTCCCAAAATGGTCGCCCCTACAAACTACAAACTACAAACTACAAACTACAAACTACAAACTACAAACTACAAACTATTTTACACCAGCGACTGCAGGTACGGGAAGACGCTGAGGCTGCGTTTCAATATGCCCTGCATGTAGGCAATGGCGATGCCGTAATTGGTAATCGGCACCTGCTGGTCGGCAGCGCATTTCATGC